>VXME01000170.1 GCA_009861545.1 Acidobacteriota bacterium
CAACCGGCAGAAATAGTTGTCGTTCACCGGCAAAAGTAGTTGACGCCGAACACCGCGGTCTCCACCGCGTGGAACTGGTGGTAGCCGGCCATCTTCCCGGCGAGTGCGCGGCTACCGTCGTCCTTGAACACGATGCAGTCGCGGACGAGGGCCAGCCCACGGCGGGGCGCACACCACTGCGCAGTCGGCGTTCCGATGCGGGCCTCCGTTCCATCCGACACAACCAATGCCGCATTGAACGCGAAAAAAAAGATATCAGCCTTGTAGGTCTGAAGCTGCTGGAACGCCGACCGGTCCGTCGCGTGCTCGTCGGCCGGGTTCTTCAGTTCGATGACGCCCAGTGGCAGCCCGGTGACAAGCAGCATGCTGTCCGGCCGGCGTTCGTGCTTCTTCTCGACGACCGTGAACTGGTTGACTGCAAGCCACTGCGAGCCAATCCAATCCGGCAGGATCTGCGTCCAGGTCGCCTCGGCGAAGGCGTACCTCGCGGCCCCGAGCAGGGCCACGAAGACCTACGCCTCGCGCACGTCGCCGGTCTCGCGGATCGACGACCGGCGCCGTCTGCCCGGCGTAATCGATGAACAGCCTCTCGCCGGCCCGGTGCTCCAGGCACATCACCAGGTCGAGCTTCACTGCCCCCGCCCGGTATTGGTCGCAGAACCACTTGTACTGCAGTCCCTCGGGATGTAGCCCTTGTACTCTTCCCACAGCAACGCCAGAGTGACGCTCTTACGTCGCAGCTCCCGGTGCACCTCGCGCCCGCACCGGTAGCGGGCGCGACGCCCGGATCGGCGGCGGGGCCGGAAACAGACGGCGCTCCAGCCAGCGTCGTCGACCGTTCTCGCGTACCGGCCAAGTGACCCCGGCCACCTTGGCGCGGTGCACGTACTCGCCCACGATCGGCGGCGACGTTCCCGGGCTGCGGACAATCGCCCGTATGCTCAACCCCGCGGCGACGTACAGCCGCAACACCTCTCGAATCTTCCGCATCGACAACCTCCTGTTCGCCAGCGCGCCCCTCCTGCGAAAAACACCGGGGGTGTCAGGACCGGCAGGTTGTCCCGCGCCGTTCCGCTCCGACCGACCGTGACCGGTTTGGACCGGTTTCAGTGATCGGTTTCGGCCGGAATCGGTGATCGGGACCCGAATCCCGAACTTCGCCCACCTGCCGCGAACGACGCATGTCGGAAGCATGATGCAACAGTTGAACCCGCGCCGTTCCCGCTCGTCGTCATCGCGCCGTTCCTCTATGCCCTCAGCACCACCTGCAGCGTTCCAGCGCTATCCGCAGACTGCGTGTTCCTTTCCCGGACGTCTGGGTCGCTGCTTTTCCCGTTCAGCTCACGGGGATTGAGCGCTACCTTGGAGACAACTCTTTCCGTGTTGGCAACGCGCTCCTTGGCATTCCACCGATTCCTATCTCCAGCAATCTCCAACCTCTTTTCGCCTAGCGGTTCTTCAATCCGCCGCCGATCTCTTGAGCCACACAACAACCGGCACTTCCCACAACACAATCCTCCAAAGCTTCTGTGTCGGACCTCTAGAGTTTCGCGCAGCTCCTTTACTGGCCCACCTTCGAGGTGACGACGATTCGCCGAGCCTGGGCACCTTCAACTACATCCTTCTAACGCAGCCTGCAACAATCTGGTTCATTGGACTGGCTTTACCGTAATACTTCAATAGCTGATTGCGCTTCATTCTCGCGACCCGACGAGTACCGATGGCCGAAGACCACGCCAGCCAATCCGAGCGCCCGCCTTTCAAGTACTCCTCCCGCATGTCGTCAAGATCGGCCCATGGAATCTCCAGCACTTTCGCCTTCGTCAAATCCGTAGACGCCGGATGCGAATGTAGCCTCGCGACCAACTCTAGCGTCTCGTGCGAGGAGCCGAGATAGTCCTCAGCGATCTTTGTTGCCCAAAACAGTTGGTCTTCAGTAAGCGCGCGCCTTTCCTTCGCAATCCGTCCCAGTTGAGCACAGAGCTCCGTCTTATCACCAATGTGACCAGCAACTGCATATACCGAACGTGCAAGTGCCGGAAAATCTTCGAAAATGCCTATCAGTTGGTCGAGTGCGTCTTCTGCACGCTCGCCGACCAGTGACAAAACAAGTTCAGCATCTTCTTCGTCGATCTCATCCTCGTCGAGCAACTCCTTGAGGTACTCGGTCTGTTCCTCAGTTAGCGGCTCCGTCTTCTCAGCTGTTGCTTCGGCACCTACTTGATGTAGTTGACCGTACTCCCACTCCAATGCAGCGCGTCGAAGTTCCAACAGCTGAATCTTGACTTCATCGATGGTCGTCTTTGCCTGAAGCGGGCCCTCTCCCGACGTTGTCTTCTCGGCATTCAGTGACAAGCCCCGGTCGCCCAAGTATCTTTGCAATAGCAGGAAGTCCTCCTGCAAGACCTCGTAATCGTCATCAAACAGGTACATATCGTCCATGAATCGAAGCATCAGAGCGCATTTAAGCCTGTGGTGGGCGTCGACCCTCTTTAGAAAGTCCGCTCCGATCATCTTGCAGGGATGAAGTCCTTGCGGCAGACAGTCGACAGAGCGCCCCCCCACAATTTCCCGAAAGTACCGACCGAACTTTTCCACTTCTTTTGCGTTTCGTCCAGCATCAAACCAAAACACCAGATCATGGTGGTATATGGAGTTGAAGTACGACGCGATGTCGACACCGAGGTAGTACTTGAAACGGGCCGACGCCCCACGCACTGCCTCGCGGAATTTACCGTAACTCGTAGTCGCTGGCGTAGGTCGACCTCCGCGGAACGTGTAACCGAATCGTTTTCGGTCGGGTCTCCGACTCGGGCGGAATGTCGCGCGTTCTCTGTATACTAGGTCGTAGACAAAAAGCTCGGCTACTGGATCGAGCTTCAGTGTGCGACGCGAATGGAGACCGCATTTGGCAGCATGACACCGGATTTGTGTCAGAAACCCTGTGTTCTCTTTTTTTGGATCGGTCTTCAGGATTCGCTCAATCTCGTTGTAGAGAGCAGCTTCCGACTGCTCAACGAGTATTCGCGTCAGCTTCAATGGGAACAGTGTTCGCGGCTGATCCTCCAACAAGTACCGCGCCGCCCCATACGTGCCAGCCATTTTTACTCGGGGCGGGTCTGCTCGATCCAGTCAGTCAGGTCACTGATGTGGTGACTCCAGAAGAGTCCGACGCCACTGGCCTGAACAGCTACCAAATCACTTAATCGGAAAATCCCGCTGAGCACAACCGCAATAACAATCGGGGCGCTGTATGCGTCAATCCAGTGCGCAGCCTTGACCCCCGCCTCGTCCCTCAGGCGTCTTCCCAGATGGAGCGGCGACGAAGATAGACGGCATTCAAGCACCATCAGGCGGTTGTCCCAGAGACCGATGAGAAAGTCGGCCCTTCGTCCGGCGAAAACGGACTCTCGACAGAACTCGCCGGGCCGCGGCGAGTCGCTGGTCGTGGCGACCGTTCTCCCTGGGATTCCGCGAAGACCCCGCTCAAGGAGCGCATCGTGCACTTCTTCTTCTTGTCGGCTACCACCCTCGGCCTGACGGCCAGCTGTTACTTCAAGTGTCGCCAGCACTGCGCTTGAGGACTGGATTGCTGCATGTCTTTCCGCGTCGGTGGGGTCGCGATCCTCAGAGATCCACGGGAACCGCATTCGGTCAAGGCCGTTGAGCACGGTCTCGACTACTCGCGTCGCGCGTGTAGGATCGACCCGTATCCCAGCCGAGGAAAGGCGTTGAACGCCTGCCAGCGTCTTTAGGTCGTGAAGGGAGATCGGAGGGCCAGCGACGCCGGACAGCGCTTCCAGCAACCCATGGTCGCTGACAATCTCAGCAGCCCGCTCTCTGAGTTTCCGGAGATGCGCGCTCTTTTCTAGCAAGCGCCTAACGTTGGTTTCGTTGGCTTGGAATGCTCGCAGGTAACGGCCCAACGGAGTCTTCATTCGTTCGTCACGAAAGCACTCGGCCGCTGCGGCGCGATCATGGTCCAGTCGATCCCTGTCCCATAGTGGAAGACTCAACATCGCATATACCTCAAGGTGACATTCTAGACCAACTGGGCCTGACGCAGGTTCTGCACGTTCGAGGCCGAGGCAGCTCGACCTTCAGTCCTTCCTGCTCCCGATGCCCACGACAACGCGGGCTGAAGCTTCCGCCTCACGGCCACCCCTCTAGCAGCCAGACGATTTCCACCCTTTGTTTGGCATGTGAGGCGCAGCGATACCAGGTGGCGTCAGTCCCTTTCGAAGCCGTGACTTGCAAACTTCAACGTCCGGCTGTTCTCGGTGACTGTCCGCACGACGTTCTCGGGCGCGCCTTCGGGAATCTCGGAAACGCTGCTCCAGGCGGTTCGGGTTCCAGAGCAGGTCGTAGTTGACCATCAGGTGCGCGCGCTGCAGGTTGATCCCTTCGCCGGCCGCGTTGGTCGCCAGCAGCACAGAGACCTCCGGATCGTGCCGGAACGCCTCCTGCGCCTTGATCCGGTCCTCGCGGCCCATCCGCCATGGATCACCACGACCGGGGTCTCTCGGCCGAGCAGCGTCGTGATGCGTTCCTGCAGATACCGGAGCGTGTCGCGATGCTCGGTGAAGAGCACGAGCTTCTGGCGCGGCGACCGCACGGGCCGCGCGATCTCGCCGGCCCCGTACGGTGTCCTCCGTTCCCCGACGCGACCGGGCACGCCGGCCGTCGTGAAGATCTCGCCGGGCAGGCTCGCGAGCTCTCGCCACTTCATGTCGCCGCCCTGCTGCCGAACACCGAGCGCGAGGGCCTCCAGCTTCGTGAGAGTCTCGATCTCCGCCTTGAGCTCGGCAAATCGAGCGGGCGGCGGTCGCCTCGTCCAGAAGGCGCGCCTCGGTCGCCTCGACCTCGTCCTCGGGCGCGTCGTCGAGATCGTCGACCTCGTCCGGATCCAGCGCAGCCACCGACAGGACCGCCGCGGGGTCGGCCGGTCTACCTCGCTGGAGCACCTCGAGCTCCCCGCGCCGGTTCTCCAACCGCTCGCGCCGACGGCGCAGCGACCGGTAGATCGCCTCGGGCGACGACGCCAGACGCCGCTGCAGAATCGTCAAGGCAAAGCCGACGGTGCCGGCCCGTTTCGCGTTGGCGAGCGCCTCGGCGCGATTGAACTCCTGCCGCACGTAGTCGGTGACGGCGGTGTAGAGACGGGCCTCCGCCTCGAACAGTACGTAGGGGACTGTATAAGCAATCCGTTCCGGGAAGAGCGGCTTGTTCTCGAACGTGAGCAGGTGCTCCTTCACCATCCGCCGCATCAGGTCCGACACGTCGGCCGTGTGGACTCCGTCGCGAAACCGGCCCTCGAACCGATCGCCGTCGAGCAGCGCCATGAAGAGCTGGAAGTCCTCCTCCTTCCCGTTGTGCGGCGTCGCCGTCATCAGCAGGAAGTGGCGGCTGAGGGTCGACAGCAACTGGCCCAGCCGATACCGCTTCGTGTAGTTGACCTCGCCCCCGAAGAACGTCGCCGACAGCTTGTGGGCCTCGTCGCAGACGACGAGATCCCACCCGCAGTCCGGCGCCTCCAGCTTGGCCTGCAGATCCTCGTTGCGCGACAGCATGTCCAGGCGCGCGACGACCAGCGGCGTCTCCAGGAACCAGTTCCCGGTGCGCGCCGCTTCCAGCTTGTCGCGGGTCAGAATCTCGAACGGCAGATGGAACCGGCGGTACAGCTCGTCCTGCCACTGTTCGGCGAGGCTCCCCGGGCAGACCACGAGGCAGCGTTCCAGATCCCCACGGGCGATCAGCTCCCTGATGAGCAGCCCCGCCATGATCGTCTTGCCGGCGCCCGGATCGTCGGCCAGGAGGAACCGCAGCGGCTGCCGCGGCAGCATCGCCTCGTAGACGGCGGTGATCTGGTGCGGCAGCGGTTCGAGATCGGACGTGTGGACCGCCAGCACGGGATCGAAGAGATGCGCCAGCCGGATACGCTGCGCCTCGGACACCAGGCGAAACAATGCACCGTCGCCATCGAAGCTCCACGGGCGGCCGCGCTCGACGATCTCGAGCCGAGCCTCGTCGTCGCGGTACAGCAGCTCGTTCGCGACCGCGCCTGCCGCCGTCTTGTAGGTCAGCTCGACCGCCTCGGAGCCGAACCACTGTACGCTGACGACGGCGACGAGGGCGTCGGGCAGCACGCCACGGAGGGCGGCGCCGGTCTGAAGATCCCTCGAGTCGCATGATTCCACGTGGTTCAGCGCAGGGCACACTTCTCGACCAATGCGTTGCCTAGCGGCCTTCGGGAGCCTCCCAACGAGTGCTCGCGTGCCGACGTGCCGGCACGCTGTCGGCGGGTCACGCCCGGCAGATTGTACCGCTCGACCCGGCGGTTGCGCCGAACGAACCGGCCGGATGCTGGCCCATCATCGGCGTACCGAAGGCGCGGCTGTTCCCGCTCGCCGCGCTCGTCGACCCGGAGCTCGCGCAAGGCTCACGTCGGGCTGGAAACGGCAGGTACACGACCGGGCGGAGGCACCGTGGCCGTCGGAGAACGTGGATGCCCTCCAGATAGCGCCACGCTCTCGGTTCCGGAGCGCGGCCTCTTGGGCGACCGGATCGCCGCCGCGGCCGGGGAACTCGAAGTATTCGTCGCGCAGCACCCGGGGCGTGCCGACGAACGTGGGACGCTCGAGCAAGCTCCCGGACCAGCTCTACATCGTGCACTAGGTCGCCAAGGAACTGCTGCACCTGCACCCGCTCGTTATCGGTCCAGGTGTTTCTGCTCCCACTGGCGATTTCCAACGGGGCCGCCCCGACGGCCGACACAAGGGATCCTACTCCTGCGGCGTGCCGTCCTTACGCCGCCGCGTGGTCGATTCGGGCCGACTTCGAGGCAAGGGCTCGCGGCCGTAGCGGTCGATCTCGGCCGAAGGGCCCGTTCAACACTGGCCCGTCGCGGTAAACCGTACCGGCACTATCGGACGCGCAGGTGCTCCAGGTACTCGACCGCGGCCCGCATCTGGCTGGCGTCCCACGTCGTCCAGTCGTCGGTCTCGGGCAGCCCCGGAACACCGGTGCCGCGGCCTACTGCGACCAGCTTGACCACCAGATGTTGCGAGCCGTGGTGCTCACACAGGGTCAGGAAGCGCTGCGTCAGGGCGACCGAGGGAAGCTCGTTCACGCACCAACATCGTAGCCCCGGAAATGGCGAGGCGGATGTGGCCGTGGCCGCCCTGCGGGGCGACCGGACGTTGAGCGCGCCGCAAACGCCTCCGGCAGCGCGGTCAACGCCCGCTTCTTCCACTGTGCGATCTGCACCGGGTGGACGCCCGGCCGCAGCCGGTGAGCTCGACCGAGTTGGCACTGATGCGCGCGCTCGACGAGGTGTACACGGCGACGCCGTTCTACGGCTCGCGGCGGCTGCAGGTTGCTCTGCAGCGCGAGGGATGGACGGTGAACCGCAAGCGGGTGCAGCGCCTGATGCGGTTGATGGGCATCGAGGCTGTGGGCCCGAAGCCGCGGTTGAGTCAGCGGCATCCCGGGCACCGGGTGTATCCGTACCTGCTGCGCGACGTCGCGATCGAGCGGGTCGACCAAGTTTGGAGTTGCGACATCACGTACATCCGGCTGCGGTCGGGATTCGTCTACCTGATGGCGATCCTGGACTGGTTCAGCCGGTACGTCCTGGACTGGGAGCTGTCGGTCACGTTGGACGGTCAGTTCTGCCGAGACGCGCTCGAACGGGCGCTGGCCGGTGGGCGACCGGAGGTCTTCAATACGGACCAGGGTGTGCAGTTCACCAGCGATGCGTTCACGCGCCTGCTGCGTGCGGCCGAGGTGCAGATCAGCATGGACGGCCGTGGCCGGGCGCTGGACAACGTTTTCGTCGAGCGGCTGTGGCGGTCGGTGAAGTACGAAGAGGTGTACCTGAAGGACTACGCGGCCGTGCCGGAGGCCCGCGCCGAGCTGAAGCGCTACTTCGCATTCTACAATCATGGGCGCCCGCACCAGGCGTTGGAGTATCGAACGCCGGCAGAGGTTTACGGTGCGGTCCCCGCGCTGGCGTCTGCCGGCTCGCGGGTCGGATGCTGATGGGGGCGTGGACATGTGGAAATCTCGCAGACGAGATTCCCACAGGCCCACACCCTTCATCTATCATGAATACGGAGACGACCGGAACGACCTTAACTTACTCGGTCCCAGAAACTGTCCAGCCAACGGGGTCCACCTCAACGGGGCCGACCGTCGAGGCGAGCTCCGGATACGAAGTCGTCGCCGCGCGAGAAGCAGACCAGCGACACTCGCACCGCCGCGCCGTCGATCACCAACGGCTCGTCGCTCCACGCCTCGAAGATCCGCCGCGTGTTGGTCGCCGCCTGCAGCGCCCGCCGGTTCGCACCGCCCCGGATCGAGTTCGTCGCGACGAGCCCTGCCCGGCTTGTCTTGCCAGAGACGATTTGCTGGCCGGCCTTTTCGAACCAGTAGCAGACCAGGTCGGCTTCCGCCGGCACGCGGTCGGCGTAGGTTACGAACATCCGCGACACGTAGTCATCGCCCAAGTGCTTGATCAGCAGCTTCCCACCCGGGAACGGCGGGTTGCCGATCACGACGTCGGCCGCCGACCACTCCGGCTCGGGGTTGTCAACCGTGAGATCGCGTCCCGGCACTCGATCGTGTCCAGCGGCTTCAGGATCGGGTCGCGCGCTTCCGTAAAGCCGTTGCGACGCATCCACTGGATCTCGCCGATTCACACCGACGCACGCGCCAGCTCCGCCGCGTACGGGTTGAGCTCGATGCCCTTGACGTTGGCCGGTCCGACCTCCGGGAACCCACGCTGGAAGTCCAGTGCTTCGGCCTCGAGCTGCACCCGGTGCTCGAGGTCCTTGAGCGCCTGCAGCGCCAGGTACAGAAAGTTCCCCGAGTCGCACGCCGGGTCGAGTATCGTGGAATGCACCCCAACCCGCACGGGAATCGTACCGCGTTGAAGATGCGCCAGACGTTCGTACCGCGCGTCTTTCCTCCCCGGTTACCGGTACCGTCCGAGCAGACGACGATGTTCTTGGCCTTGACCATTTCTCGAAGATCTCCATCCGCCGTGGTACGGCGAGGAACCCGTTGCCCGCGCCGCCCAGCATCCGACTCTCGCTGCGATGCGCGTCGACGCTCAACTCGAAGTTCCGACCGGCTGCCGATCGAACACTACTATCTCGTAACCGATCCGATGGTCTGGTCGCATCCGTGCATCGAGGAGTACCAGTGGAAGGCCTCCACGCCGCCTGCCGCCACGCTCGATCTCCAGCGCACTACTCTCAATGGCGTCCGTGAATCGAAAACCGAACAGCCGAACGCGCAGGATCGTTGGTTCATGGGGCGGTGGAGTGAGGCCGGGGCGGATCTTCAGGCGCGCCGTAGGGTGCAGCAATAGGCCCGGAACCGTTGTGCGTTCTCCCGACCGCTATGCAAACATAACGTTCGCTGAAGTCAATCGAGCGTTCTCAGCACGCGAAAGCCGAAGGTGCGGTCTCGCCGGCCGGTGCTGAACGGGAGGCGCGTGATGGGATGCTGCAATCCTGCGGTATTGAGCCAGGAAGCGCCGCGCACAAAACGCTCGTCGCAGTCTCCATTCCAGCAATCATTCGTCCACTCCCACAGATTCCCGACCATGTCCGACAGACCAGCACTGTTCGAACCGTAGGAGCCGACCGGGCACGTTTCATCACGTCCCGTCCGCGCCCGTTCGCATCCAGGCTGAGACCCGGCAGCCGCCTGTGCCCATTCGGACTCAGTCGGCAGCCGATACGTCATGCCTATCGTCCGGCTCAACCACGACAAGTACGCCTGCGCGTCGTCCCAGCTCACGCACGTCACCGGATGACGTTCCGTCTGTGGAAAGCCGGGGTCACGCCACGAAAGGCGGTCGAGGAAGAAACATCCGCCGCCGGCACCTCCACTTGTCGCCGACGCAAACGCCCGATACTCCCCCACCGTCACCTCATAGCGGCCCATCGCCAAGTCGCCGCCCGGCAGCACCACCATCTCCGGACACGCGGCGCAGTCCCGGAACACCTCGCCGGGTCGGCGCGCCACATCGCCGCCGGTCACTGGGCCGAAGGCCGGCGCCGCGGCACCGGAGACACGTGAACCGACGACGCCCGAACCGGAAGCCGGCGCGCCAGCACCCCCGACACGCGGTCGCGCTCCCGCGGGCGCTGCCGACGACCCCGAACGCAACGCCGCCAGCCGCGCCCGCGCCAACTCGCTGAACACCCCGTTCGGGAATCGACGCAGATACGCCTCGAACTCCGCCGGGTTCGTGCTGTTCATCACCGACTGCCAGAACAGGCCCTCCAACTCCGCGCTCGCAGCGGGCGAGGCAGCCTGCGACTCCCCCAGCGCCCCGGGCGCCGCGAGCGGCTCGACCGCAGCCGACGCCGACCCACCGCCGGCTGCAGACTCCAGCGCTTCGGCAGACGCGCCATCCAGATACCCCGTCGACGGCGCGCCGCGAGACGTTTGCCAGCGACGAATCGCCGCCCGCGTCCGTGGCCCGAACAGCCCGTCCGGCGTCCCGGGGTCGAGGCCTTCGGACACCAAGCCTTGCTGTATCCGGCGACGCGCGGAATAATCGAGACCCAACTGCTCCTCGACCACCGGGCCATTGCAGCCCCACGCCCGGACCACGCAACCCGAACCGCCACCTAGCGAACGGCACTCGGACAGCGCCCGTCCCCGGGCGGCTTCGCCGGAGGCATGATCTTCCGCCCAGCCATACGCGGTACTCGCGGCAGCCTGATCGGCCGCATACGCGGCGCACCGCTCGAACGTCAGCACCACCGAGCACCCCGAACCGCACTCTCGCAACGCCCTTTCCCGCGCCGCGGCGACCGTCTCATAGTCCACGGCCCAGCCCCACTGATCGCCTTGGCGCTCATCGATCGCCAGCGCACCCGACGGCGGCTGAGCGACGGCTGGCAACGCGGCGCTCAACGAAACCCAAACCACGACCCACCGCCACAAGGATCCCTTCATCGCGGTTTCCCCTCTATCCCCGCTGCATCCTCCGGCAGGTCGCGTAGTTCACTGCCTGCTGTGGCGGCTTCCGGTCTCGGGTTACCAGCGGACGGCCTCCACGCGGTCCCGCTGCTGGTCACGCCCGCTCTCCAAGCGCCCTTCTATAACCCTAATGGCGTCGGCGAATCGAAAACCGAACAGCCCAACACGCAGAATTGTGGTGGAGGGGACGCAGGCCGAGCTCGGAATTCAGCGCGCTGAAGACTCGCTGGACGTGTTCAGGACCGCGATTGCCAGGAATCACCGATGTCGGCGGGATGCGGTAGCCAGCGCCCTGTTTCCAACGGCTCTGCGCCGCTTCAGAAGCTGATCACCAGCGCGGTCCGGAGGATCGCGTCCAGGCCGGCCTTGCGGATCCGACCCGTGCCGAGGTCGAACACCGTGCCGCCCGCCACCGCCGTTTCGAACACTTCGTCGCCGCTGCCCGCCGTGCCATCGGGGTCGTTCAGCATGACGTGCGCACGGATTGCGGCATTCTCCAGCGCCGGCCGATGCTCATACAGATGCTGGAGGCTGATCCGCAACGACAGGTGATCGTTCATGGCGACGCCGGCCGCGTTGGTGACGTTCAGGGAGTAGTCGGAG
>VXME01000171.1 GCA_009861545.1 Acidobacteriota bacterium
CCCCGCATCTGGATCCGGCGCACCTGCCGGTGTTCGACTGCGCCTTCAAGCCGGCGAAGGGCTCGCGGTTCATCCACTACACGGGGCATCTGAAGATGATCGGGGCGACGCAGCCGTTCATCTCCGGGGCCATCTCGAAGACCATCAACGTGCCGACCGAGGCGACGGTCGAGGACATCGAGCGCGCGTACCTCGACGCCTGGCGGCTCGGCACCAAGGCGGTCTCGATCTACCGGGACGGAAGCAAGCGGACGCAGCCGCTCAATACCGCCAAGCAGACAGCAAAAGAGGCGGTGGCTGCGTCCGGCGATCAGCCGGTGCGCCGCAAGTTGCCGGACGAGCGCGACGCCATCACGCACAAGTTCGACATCGCCGGACACGAGGGCTACATCACGGTCGGGCTGTTCGGGGACGGCGCCCCGGGGGAGATCTTCCTGGTGATGGCCAAGGAAGGGTCGACCATCTCCGGCTTCGCCGACGCATTCGCGCAGGCCATCTCCTATTCGCTGCAGTACGGCGTGCCGCTGCAGGTCCTGGTCGACAAGTTCAGCCACGTACGGTTCGAGCCGGCCGGCCTGACGAAGAACAAGGACATTCGGGTGGCCAAGTCGATCGTCGACTACGTCTTCCGCTGGCTGGCGACGAAGTTCCTCTCGCCGGAGGCGCAGTTCCACGCGGGCGTCAACGTCAGCGGCGAGGTCGCGGCCGAGGGCGGCGAGCAGTTGACCTTCGGCGAGGCGGTCCCGACCGACGCGCCCGCGCGGAGCGCGGGCCAGAACGGCTCGCCGGCCTACGCCATCCAGAACGACGAGGACGCGCCCCCGTGCTCGACCTGCGGCGCCATCATGATCCGCAACGGCGCCTGCTACAAGTGCGTCAACTGCGGGACGACGAGCGGGTGCGCGTAGTCTTGCGGTTAGGAAGTCTGACCGGTCGCGGCTTCCCGGCTGAACGACGGGCGCGGCCGGCAGGGGGAATGTGTATCCGGTCCGTGGGGTCCTTCGGGTAGAAGAGTATGATACGGGGTTCGGTAGCGTGGGGGAAGTACCGCGACTACTTGATCACAACAAAGCAGAAGTCACAACAGGCACATGATGATGGAATCCTGAAGGTTTGTGGCGGTTCGCTTGGGGTATCGTTCGCCTTCGTGAATAGCTTCGTAGAGGATTCTCCAGCCGCGGTGGAGTTGCTCATGCTCGCATGGGCCTGTTGGGCGGTGGCTCTCGTCGGAGTTCTGTGGTCTCATCGCTACAGCACCTTGGCGATAGACAAAGCACTTCAGCAGCTAGACAGGAGAATATGTGTTCCAGCAGAAAGCAACCCTAGGGATGACGAAATCGGCGGTTGGCGGAATCGAGTAGTAAGGTGGCTCAACGCCATCGGTTGGGTACTCTTCGCGTTCGGGGTTGTCTTCTTGGGAAGTTCATCTACTGCAACTTGGGGTGAGGCACTAATGGCAAAGAGCGACACGCAGACAGGACGGATACCGGGTCGGCCCAGACCTAATATCGTACCTCCACCGACGGGGGCGGACAAGGGTGGTAGTGGGGCGCCGTCGTGGACCGGAGGGAAGCGCGGTGGCCAGCTGGGGCCGCGACGGAAGTAGGCAGGAGTGACGCGGCGTGAACTGAGGAGTGCTGAGGTGAGGAGGCGCCGCCCGACAACGAGGCGGCGACGGCCGTTCTCCGCGCCCCTGAAGAAAGAGTCACGTTCCAGGCGTCGCGGGGAGAATGCACCGTGCAGGAGGCCGCGGGGCGATACGAGGACGGCAGCAAGCGGCGCTGGCGGGCGCAGGTATCCCGCATTGAGAGGTTGCGATCATTGGACTATCCTCCTTCCCGGTCAAGACGAGGTCCTGGGTCCGGCTCGTCGGATTTTGAAAACTCAGAGTCCTCACTGCTGCCTACCATGCCCCAGCCGAAGTACGCCAGGGCGACGAGCGTGGCCGCGAAGACGGCGCGCAGGCTCTGAGGGAGGATCATCAGATCGAGACGGCCGTAGAAGTGCGCGTCGTTGTGCAGGCTGATCGATTGCAGTCCGAGGAGCGCGGCGACCGCGAGGGCGAGCCCGCCCGGCATCGACACGCGCACCAGCGCGGCGGCCAGCACCAGCATCGCCCCGGCCAGCATGCGCCAGACGTTGGCCCACCATGGGAGCGTGCCCGCGCCGAGGAGGTCCGCCGCGCCGACGACCACGTCGTGCAGGCCGTAGAGGAACATGCCGAGCGCGGCTACTCTGAGCATCGTTCCTCTGTTGTATCATGCCGCGTCGCCCGGTGGAGGGCGTAGCGAACTCACGCGCCGGCGATGGCGCCGGGCCTCCCGCCGATGTCCAGATCGACTCCCAGCCTGATCGTGACTGCTCTGGCCGCATCGATTGGAGCAGGCGTGTTGTCGGGGAGCGGTGGCGCCGGCGCCCGGGAGCTCGCGCCGGGGTCGATGGGGACACCGTACGCCGGGGTTGGGCGGGCAGCGAGTTCGCCGGCGGAACCGGTGCCGAGCGCGAGGTCCGTTGCAGCGTCGGAGGCTGCAGGCCAGCGAGCGGTCGACGAGCCGCTGGATCGCATCCTCGACCTGTACGTGCGCGACGGGCTCGTCTACTACCGCGCGCTGCGCGCCGAGCGGTCGGCTCTGGATCGCTACGTGCGCTCCCTGCGCGACGTGCCGGCCGGTTTCGACGGCTGGCCGACCGGGCAGCGGATCGCCTTCTGGCTGAACGCCTACAACGCGCTCGTGCTTCGTACCGTCGTGGACCACTACCCGATTCGCGGTGACTTCCCGCTGTATCCGCCGGACAGCATCCGCCAGATACCGGGCGCACTCGACGACGTCCGGCACACGGTGGCGGGCCGAGAGCTCACGCTCGACGAGATCGAGTCCTCCGTCCTCGCGTCGCTCGGTGACCCCCGGGTGTTTCTGGCGCTCGGGCGCGGCGCCGTCGGCAGCGGCCGGCTGCGCAGTGAGGCCTATTCCGCCGAGCGCCTCGATGAGCAACTGGCGGCGGTCGTGGAAGAGTTCGCTACCGAGCCGTGGGGCGTGGTGTTGGACCGGATCGCGGACAGGGTGCGGGCGAGTCCCATCTTCGGGTGGCGGCGGGAGGCGTTCGTCCGGACCTACGCCGACCGCGGCTGGACCGATTCCGGTCGTTCCCCCATCGAGCGGGCGGTGTTGAACCTCGTCGAGTCGTCGCTCTTTCCGAGCGAGCGGGCTTTCCTCGCGCAGAACACGTTCGGTTTCGAGTACCAGGAGTTCGACTGGCGGCTGAACGATCTCACCGGCGGGCGCCCGTAGAGGGGGACGCCCGAGGCTGTCTCCGTCGTCGGACCCCGCGTACCGCTCATACGGGAGGACCGGATGCTCCAGGTTCGGGCAAGACCGCGGGCGGCCTCAACGGACCATGCGGGGTGCGGGTAGCGCCGAGAGCGAGGCGCGCGCGTGGCGAGGCCGGGCTCACGCAAGTCCTCATTCTCTTGTCGCGGGGTCTCGCGGACTACGCAGGCCCGGCGGCGGCTGCTCCGTCCTCCGTTCGGGGCGCCCACAACACGTCGATGGCGTAGCCGAGATCGAGAGGTTCGCCGTGCCAATTCGGGGTCGCCGTGTCCGGTCCGATCTCGATGCCGGCGGCGGCGAGGCGGGCGTCGGTGGGGGCCAGAGGCAGGCCTTCCCAACGGGGCGCGGCCGCCACGGCGGGAAAAGGACGGCCGTCGGGCCAGCAGAACGTGAAGTCGTCGGTCGGACCCATCCGGACCCGGAAGCCCTCCTCATGTACCGCCCGATGGTGCCGGCGGCAGAGCAGCACGAGGTTGTCGAGCCGGGTCGGACCGCCGTCGGCCCAGTGCCGGACATGGTGGGCGTCGCAGCGCCGCGCATTGCAGCCGGGGAACCGGCACTGGCGGTCTCGTGCGAGCAGCGCCCGCCGGAGCGCCGGCGGGATGGTCCGGGTCTTCCGCTCCACATCGAGGAGCGAGCCGTCTGCGGCGTGTCGCACCACGACTGTCCCGGCATCGCACGCCATGCGGCGGGCGGTCTCGGCCGACAGGCGGAGCCCGTCCGCGTCCTCGAGCGCGGCGTGTCCTGCGAGAGCCGTTCGTGACGCCCCGGCACGAGACATCTCCGCGGAGACGTCTGCTGCGTCGGTCCATTGCGCCTCCAACGAAGCGCTCGGCCGCCCGCTGGTGGCGGCCTGCCGCGCCTCCGCGGAAACGTCTCGCGGTCCGCGGCACGGGGTGCCATCGTCCGCGGAAACGTCGGCCCTGTCGGACGACTCTGTGTTCCTGTTGCCCCCGGCCGCGTTGTGATCCGGTAGCGCGTCCATGGAAGCATCCACGACCCGGCCGTCGGCGCCGGTCCGTAGCGACTCTGGCTCGACGTGCAGCACGACCTGATACCGATCCCCCGCCGTGCCCCGGTCCAGATCGGACGACAGGGCGCTTTCCGCCAGCAGTCCCAGCGCGTCTGCCTGCCGCTGGCCGAAGCTGGTCTCCGCGGCTTCCTCCGCAGACACCTCCGTCCGCAACCGATCGGCTGCCGCCTCCAGCGCCCGACGCACCACTGCACCTACCTCGGGCGACAGCCGCCCCCGGATCACCACCATCCCATCGTCGTCGACCCAGGTGTTCAGGTTCCGGCGATCGTGCCGCCGCCGCTCGTCGGTCGCCTCCGCCTGCCGGTCGACCCGGCACCACGCCCGCGCCAGACGCTCGACGTAGGAAGCCGGCGCGCATTCCGCGAAACCGAGCAAACGCCGCTCATTGGCCGGCGTCGCCACGCGCGTCAGCGCCCGCACCTTGGAATACGAAAGCTGCCCCCGCCGCATCGCATCGCTCAGCAGAGGGAGGTCTTCCAGCGCGCGGGCCACGCGCACCTTCTCGCGGGCGGCGCCCAGGGCCAGTCCGGTGCGCCAGTTCAGCCAGTGTGCACAGGACTTGAAGCCGCTCCACCCTTCGCGCTCGTCGAACGCGCGAATCATCACGAGCAACTGGTAGGTGGCGGCGTGAATTCGGGACGCCAACTCGGCGATATCATTGCCGAGACGCTCGGCCTCGTCACGGCGCCGGAGCACGGCCGCGCGGCGTTCCTCGACGGATGCCGGAGCGGTCGTGTTCGCCGCCGGCGCGCCGGCCGACGGTGGCTTGTCGATGACGGCGGCCTCGCTGCCAACCGGTGCAGTCGTGGAATCGTCTCCGGAACGAACCGAGCAGGTAGGCTCTGACGCGACACTCATGAATCTATTGTAAACCCTTTTTTTTCAATGGCTTGAGAGCGCTTGCACGCATCTTCCCGGGACGTGGCGACGGTTTGGGGTCACCCTCCGCCGATACGGGCTGTAGCGGGTCGATGTGCCGGTCTGAGAGCCGCTCCGGAAGTCGTTCCGGACCGCCGGCGACTTGCCGTCAGAGAGTTGTCAAGGAAATCTTCGAGAAAAGTGCATGCGCACCACGGCGGCCGCCGCCTGTAGCGGGATCCGCCGGAGGGTGCCTCCAGCGGGGGACATCGCGGGCTCCGTTTGCGGGGGGCGGACACTCCGATTCGCGGTGGACGGCTGCAACAGGCCGCGCTCCACGGCTACCATGTGTTTCGTGAGCACTACCACGATCAAGGGCTGGAGGAGAGGGAGATCCAGACGCAGGCATTGGACCGACTTGTTCGGTTGCGGGCGGATCCTCGGTTTCTGGACGAAGCGAGGAACGAGCTGCACATTCGTCTGGCCAACGCAGCTTTGCGGCACCAGGTTCGCCGGGGGCCCCGTTCCGGAGTGCGCGAACGTAGTCGGCGCGGGTGTCGAACACGCGTCGGTCGTCGATGAGGTGGACTGAGCGCCGGCATCGACCGCTCGACAGGTGGCATTCGCGCCTGCTCTCCAGTGGGCGAAGGCGATACGAGAGATGTGGAATCGCGCGATGGACGTCCGTGGTGAACTCCTATGGATCTGCAACTGACCGGCAGGATTGCCCTGGTGACCGGGTCGAGCCGCGGCCTCGGGTTGGCCTCGGCCCGCGCGCTGCTCGGCGAGGGCTGCAAGGTGGCCGTCTGCGCCCGCGGCGCCGAGCGCCTCGAGGAGGCGGCCGAGTTGCTGCGGCGAGAGAGCGCCGCGGAGCGAGTGCTCGCCGTGCAGGCCGACCTGTCGACCGCGGAGGGTGTCGCGACGGTCGTCGGCCGGACCGTGGAGAGCTTCGGCGGGCTGGACGTCCTGGTCAACAACGTCGGGCGGGCCGGCGGCGGGGGCATCGTCGAGACGGAGGACGCGGCCTGGACCGCGGCGCTCGACGAGACGCTGTTTCCGGCCATCCGGGCGTCGCGCCTGTCGGTGCCTCATCTGCGCGCGCGGGGCGGCGGGGCCATCATCATGATCGCGTCGATCTGGGGCCGCGAGTCCGGCGGGAGGATGACCTACAACGCGGTCAAGGCGGCGGAGATCAGTCTCGCCAAGTCGATGGCCCGCGAGCTGGCGCCGGACAACATCCGCGTGAACAGCGTGGCGCCCGGGTCCATTTCGTTTCCCGGGGGGTCGTGGCACCGCCGGCAGCAGGAAGACCCGGAAGGAATGGCGGCGTTCGTGCGGGACCAACTCCCGTTCGGCCGTTTCGGCCGGGCGGAGGAAGTGGGCGCGGTCGTCGCGTTTCTCGCCTCGCCGCGGGCGAGCTGGGTCAGTGGGGCGTCCGTCACGGTCGACGGCTGCCAGTCGCGGTCGCTGATCTAGGAGCCTGCGCCGCAGCACGCAGCGAAGCGGACTCCTGCGGCGCAAGCGCCTAGCGCCGCGTGCGTTGTTGCTTCCGGCGGCCTTCCACCGTCACCTTGCCGTACTTCTTCATGAAGCGCTCGACCCGGCCCTCGGTGTCGACCAACTTCTGGCGCCCGGTGAAGAACGGGTGGCAGGTCGAGCAGATTTCGAGGTGCAGCTCTTTCTTGGTCGACCGGGTCTTCCAGGTGGCCCCGCAAGCGCACCGGACGTCGACCTCATGGTATTGCGGGTGAATGTCTGCCCTCACGTTCTGCTCCCTGTTCAACTACGCAACAGGGAATTATAGCAGGCCGTCGGCGGGAACCGGCGCCGTCGCCGCGCTCAGCATCTGTCCGACGGCCGCGCGGACCGCGGACACGCCGTCGCCGGTCCTGCTGGAGACCGGAAGGACGGGGCGCCCGAGCGCCGCTTCGTGCCCGCGTCGCGCCCGGGCCTGCGCACTGCGTGACATGCGGTCGTTCTTCGTCGTGACAACGATGCTCTCGTGGCCCTGCTCGGCGAGCCAGGCCTGGGCCGCCACGTCGCTGGCGAGTCCCGGGTGACGGCCGTCCACCAAGAGGATGACGCCGGCCAGCCGCGGGGCCCCGCGGCCGCGCGAGGAGACTGCGTGGAGCGCTGCCTGCTCGAAGAAGTCCCGCACGATCGCCTCGAATTCGCGACGCGCTTCCGGTCCCCCCCGGGCGAAACCGTACCCCGGCAGGTCGGCGAGGGTCGAGCGCGTGGTGCGCCTTCCGGCCGCCGGAACGACGCGCACGGCGTAGAGGTTGACGAGACGCGTCGTGCCCGGCTTGGCGCCGGCCCGCGCCAGCCCGCGGCGGATCAAGGCGTTGATGAGACTGGACTTGCCGACGTTCGATCGGCCGACCATCGCGATGACGGGACCGGCGTCGGGCGGCAGCCGGCCGCCCGCGGGCATGGAGGTGACGAAGTTGGCGTCGAGGATCTTCACCGGGAAGCTCGCGCCCGTTCGGGGTGGGATGCGCCGGGCGCGGCGCGTGCGCTCGCCCGACGGTGGTCGCCGAACGCGACCACAGGGTCGCGGTGCGGCCCCCGATGTCGCCCAGCCGGGCCTGACCAGGGGCTGCGCCGTAGAACGGAAGACACCCCTAGTGCGTGATCTGGTCGTCCGCCGCGGGCTCGACCTCCGGCGCGTCCGGCGCCGGCAGCGTGGGCACCACCGGCTCGCTGAGGGCGATCTTGAGAACCTCGTCCATGGTGTCGACCATGTAGAGATCGAGCCCGTCGAGGACCGCCTTGGGGATGTCCGCGAGGTCCTTCTCGTTGTCCCTCGGCAGGATGATGGTCTTCAGGTTCGCCCGGTGGGCGGCCAGGACCTTTTCCTTGACCCCGCCGATCGGCAGCACCTTGCCGCGCAGCGTGATCTCGCCGGTCATCGCGACGTCCCGCCGCGTGGGAATGCGCGTGAGGGTCGAAACCAGCGCCGTGGTAATCGTGATGCCCGCCGACGGGCCGTCCTTCGGAATGGCGCCTTCGGGGACATGCACGTGCACGTCGGTCTTCTTGTTGAACTCTTTCGGGATCCCGAATTCCTCGGCCTTCGCGCGGACGTAGCTCATCGCCGCCTGCGCCGACTCCTGCATGACGTCGCCCAGCTTGCCGGTCAGGGTCAGTTGTCCCTTGCCCGGCATCAGGGTCGACTCGGTCAGCAGCAGCTCGCCCCCCGCCTCGGTCCAGGCGAGGCCCGTGGCGATGCCGACCTCGTTCTGCTCTTCGGCGTTCATCGGCCGGTACTTCGGCACCCCGAGGTACTCGGTGATCCGCTCGCCGGTCACTTCCGTGCGATAGCTCTTGCCCTCGTCGACGACCTTGCGCGCGATCTTGCGGCAGACCGAAGCGATCTCGCGCTCCAGGTTCCGCACCCCCGCCTCGCGCGTGTAGCGGCGGATGATGGTCTCGTAGGCGTCGTCGCTGAACGTGGCGTTCTTGTCGCTGAGGCCGGTGGCGGTCAGCGTCTTCGGCATCAGGAACCGCTTGCCGATCTCGATCTTCTCCAGCTCGGTATAGCCCGAGAGCTGCAGCACCTCCATGCGGTCCCGCAGCGCCTGCGGCACGGTGTGCAGCACGTTCGCGGTACAGACGAACATCACGTGCGACAGGTCGTACTCGACATCGAGGTAGTGGTCCAGGAACGTGTTGTTCTGCTCGGGGTCGAGCACCTCGAGCAGGGCGGCCGACGGATCACCCCGGAAATCCATCGACATCTTGTCGACCTCGTCGAGCAGGAACACCGGGTTGACGGTCCCGGCCTTCTTCATCATCTGGATGATCTGTCCGGGGAAGGCGCCGATGTAGGTCCGCCGGTGGCCGCGCACCTCGGCCTCGTCGCGCACGCCGCCGAGCGACAGCCGCACGAACTTGCGGCGCGTGGCGCGGGCGATCGACTTGGCCAGCGACGTCTTGCCGACGCCGGGCGGTCCGGTCAGGGTCAGAATCGTTCCCTTCGGCTTCCGCACCAGCGAACGGACCGCGAGGAACTCCAGGATGCGGTCCTTGATCTTCTCGAGACCGTAGTGGTCGTCGTTCAGGATCTCCTCGGCCCGGCTCAGGTCGCGGCTCTCGCGGGTCCGCTTGTACCACGGCACGGCGATCAGCCAGTCCAGGTAGTTGCGGGACACCGTCGCCTCGGCCGACATCGGCGGCATGGCCTCGAGCCGCTTCAGCTCCTGCAGCGCCTTCTCCTCGACCTCGCCCGGCATCCGGGCCTTGTGGATCTTCTTGCGCAGGTCGTCGGCTTCGTTGCCGCGCTCCTCCTTGCGGCCCAGCTCCTTCTGGATCGCCTTCATCTTCTCGTTGAGGTAGTACTCCTTCTGCGCCTTCTCCATCTGCTTCTTGACGCGGGACTGGATGCGGCGGTCCACCTGGAGCTTGTCGACCTCGGCCTCGAGGATGCTGGCAATGCGCGTCAGCCGTTCGAGCGGCGAGATGATCTCCAGCAGGTTCTGCTTCTCGGCCACGCCGATGGCCAGGTGCGCGGCGATGGTGTCGGCGAGCTTGCTCGGGTCGTCCACGCGCACGGCGGCGATCATGGCGTCGTGCTGCAGGTTGTTCGACAGCTTGCCGTACTGCTCGAACTGCGACACGACCTTGTTCATCGCCGCTTCGACGTCCTCGCCCGGATCGCTCTGCCGGCCGAGCACCTTCGCGACGACGCGGTAGAAGCCCTTGTCCTCCTTCCACTCGATCGTGCGGGCGCGGTCCACTCCCTCGACCAGGACCTTCACGTTGCCGTCCGGCAGCCGCAGGCTCTGGACGATGTTCGCCACGCAGCCCATCGTGTAGATGTCGTTGGGGCTCGGGTCGTCGTTCGCGGCGTCCTTCTGCGCCGCCAGGAAGATGCGCTTGTCGCCGGAGAGGGCGTGCTCGAGCGCGCGCGTCGACGACGGCCGCCCGACGACGAACGGCATCATCATGTGCGGGAAGACGACGACATCCCGCAACGGGACGATCGGCAGAGTTTCGTAGGCTTCCATGCGATGAGGATCCTGGCCCGGTTACCCGGCCTTTTCGATGAGGGTTATGGGTTTGTCCTTGGCCAGCACGGCTTCACGGGTGATAACGCATTCGGTGACCTTCTTGTTGCCCGGCAGCGAGTACATGATGTCGAGCATCAGCTCTTCGATGATCATCCGCAGTCCGCGCGCCCCGATCTTGCGGTCGAGCGCCGACTCCGCGATGGCGTCGAGCGCGTCGTCGTCGAAACGGAGCTTCACGTCCTCGTATTCGAACAGCTTCTGATACTGGCGTGTGATGGCGTTGCGCGGCGTCGTCAGTATCTTGACGAGCGCCGACTTGTCGAGCTCGTGCAGCGTGCCCTGCACCGGCAGGCGCCCGACGAACTCCGGTATCAGGCCGTACTTGATCAGGTCCTCCGGCTCGACGTGCTGCAGCAGCGAGCCGACGCTCGACTGTCTGGCGGAGCGGATGTCGGCCCGGAACCCCAGCGTCTTGCGACCCATGCGGCGCTGGATCATCTTGTCGAGGCCGACGAACGCTCCGCCGCAGATGAACAGGACGTTGGTGGTGTCGATCTGGAAGAACTCCTGGTGCGGGTGCTTGCGCCCGCCCTGCGGCGGCACGTTGGCGACCGTGCCCTCCAGGATCTTCAGCAGCGCCTGCTGCACGCCCTCGCCCGACACGTCGCGCGTGATGGACGGATTCTCGTCCTTGCGGCAGATCTTGTCGATCTCGTCGATATAGATGATGCCCTGCTGGCACTTGTCGATGTCGCCGCCGGCCGCCTGCAGCAGCTTGAGGATGATGTTCTCGACGTCCTCGCCGACGTAGCCGGCCTCGGTGAGCGTCGTCGCGTCGACGATGGTGAAGGGCACCGCGAGCAGGCGCGCCAGCGTCTGCGCCAGCAGCGTCTTGCCTGTGCCGGTCGGCCCGATCAGCAGGATGTTCGACTTGGTCAGCTCCGGCTCGTGCCGGTTCTTCACCCGCTTCTGGATCTCGACCCGCTTGTAGTGGTTGTAGACGGCGACGGCGAGCTTCTTCTTCGTGACCTCCTGCCCGATCACGTACTGGTCGAGGAACTTCTTGATGTCCGCCGGGACCGGCAGGCTCGAGCGGAGGGCTCCCTTGCTCTCGAAGCGGCTGTCGTCCGCGATGATGTCGTTGCAGACGTCGACGCATTCGTCGCAGATGAAGACCGTCGGTCCGGCGATGAGCTTCCGGACGTCGTTCTGGTCCTTGTTGCAGAAGGAGCAACGGAGCGTTTCGCCGCTCGCGGCTTTCTTGGCCATGCCTTGACGTACAGATCGCCGACGCCTACGCCCGCTCGCGGATCACGTCGTCAATGATACCGTATTCGCGGCTCTGCTCGGCGCTCATGATGTAGTCCCGCTCGGTGTCCTCGGCGATCCGGTCGAGCGACTGTTTCGTGTGCTCGGCCAGGATCTCGTTCAGCCGCGAGCGCGTGCGCAGGATCTCCTTGGCGTGGATGTCGATGTCCGTCGCCTGGCCGCCCAGCCCGGTCATCAGCGGCTGGTGGATGATGATGCGCGAGTTGGGCAGCGAGAACCGCTTGCCGCCGGTGCCCGCCGCCAGCAGCACGGCGGCCATCGACGCGGCCTGGCCGATGCAGTAGGTCTGCACGTCCGGCTTGATGAACTGCATCGTGTCGTAGATCGCGAGCCCGGCCGAGATCACGCCGCCCGGGCTGTTGATGTACAGCAGGATGTCGCGGTCGGGATCCTCCGCCTCGAGGAACAGCATCTGCGCGATGACCAGGTTCGCGAGCGCGTCGTCGATGGACGACCCGATGAAGACGATGCTGTCCTTCAGCAGGCGGGAGTAGATGTCGTAGGCGCGCTCGCCCCGGTTGGTCTGCTCGACCACCATCGGAATGAGCTGCGATCGGGATTCGGGCATGGGAATAGGTTACATGGTACGGAGCCCGGTTCGCGCCGCGCCGCCGGCACGGGGTCAGAGGCTCACGATCGTCGCGCGTTTCATCAGCAGCGCGATCGCCTTCTCGCGCCGCAGGCCCGCCCTGAGCCGTCCGATGCCCCCGTCCTTCTCTAGGAGCGCACGGACCGCCTGGGGCGTGCGGCCGCTCATCGCCGCCTGGCGTTCGACCTCCTGGTCCACGTCGGCGCCCGTTACCTCGATCGCCTCCCGGCCGGCGATCTCGTCGAGCACGAGCGTCCCGCGGACGGCGTCGGTCGCCGATGCGCGCTGCTGCTCGCGGAACGCGTCCCAGTCGATGCGCGCCTGCCGGGGGTCGACCTGTTCCTCCAGGAGGCGCCGGACGACCTGCTCGACGCGGCGGTCCAGCTCGCGCCCGATCAGCGCTTCCGGCACCTCGACCGTGACCCGGTTCGCGAGCTGCCGCAGCAGGTCCTGGCGCACCTCGTTGTGCGCCTCGGCCTCGGCCTGCGCCCGCAGATCGGCGTCGACCTGCGCCCGCAACGCGGCCAGATCGTCGAACTTGCCGATCGAGCGGGCGAACTCGTCGTCGAGATCCGGCGGCACCGGCCGCTGCACGTTCTTGACTTCGATCGCGTAGGACGCCTGCCGGCCCGCGAGTCTGCGGACGGCGTCGTTCTCCGCGTGGGTCACCGTGAACGAGCGCGTGGCGCCCGCCTCCAGTCCGACCAGCTCGTCGTCGAACCCGGGCGGATTCGCGTCGCCGCCGATCTCGACGCGCACCCCCTGGAGATGCTCCGGCGCCACGTCCGGCTGGTCCGGCAGCCGCCGCTCGAGATCGATGGTCAGCACGTCGCCCCGCTCCGCCGGGCGCTCGGTGACCGGTTCCAGTTGCGCGCGCCCCTGGCGCAGCCGCTCGACGGCCTGCTCCACCGTGCCGGCGTCCACCGTGACGGGCGTCTGGCGCAGCGTGAACGCGGAATAGTCGCCCGGGTCGACCTCGGGTACCGTCTCGATGAGCGCGGTGAAGGTGAGCGGCTTCCCGTCGTCGACCTCCACGTCGCGGATCTCCGGCGTCGCCACCGGCTGCAGCTCGTGCTCCGCAACGGCCTCGTCCACCGCTTCCGGTATCAGATCCTGGGCGACGTCGCGGAGGATCTGATCGTGGAAGCGCGCCCGCACGACCCTGGCGGGCACCTTCCCGGGCCGAAACCCCTGCACCTTGACCGACCGGCCGTAGCGCCGCGAGATGCGCTCGATCGCCGCGTCGACCGTGGTCGCCGGGATCTCGACGGCCAGCTCCTTGCGGCATGCGCCGACGTCCTTCAGTTCCGATTTCATCGCCGTCGTCATCGTGTACTGCCGGCCACTCCAACCCCCGGCGGGCCGCTGGTTCCGCCGGCGGCGCCGAGGCTGCGTTGCGGTCTGTCGCGGGATGGTGCGAAAGGGGGGACTCGAACCCCCATAGCCTTGCGGCTACCGGATCCTAAATCCGGCGCGTCTGCCAGTTCCGCCACTTTCGCGTCGTTCGCCGGCGCGGGGTGGAGCCGTGGGCGCCGCTGCCGCGGATCAGACTAGCATACCAGCCCGGCGCGCCGCCTGCGTCCGGCGTGTCCCGTTCTGGTACGATCATGGGAAGCATGGCTCGATTCGGGAGGTTGCCTTGATGCAGGTTGCGCCGTCCGGCGCCGGCGTCGTCGATCGCCGGCAGGTGATTCAGGCCTATCGCGAGAACCGGACCCGGACGCGGGAGCTCTTCGAGATGCTCGCGCCGGACGCCTACTACGAGCGGCCGATCCCGCTCCGGCATCCGGTCGTGTTCTATGACGGTCATATTCCCGCGTTCGCCGTGAATGCCTTTCTCAAGCGCGGGCTCGGACACCCCGGTGTCGACGGCGACCTGGAGGTGCTGTTCGCGCGCGGGATCGATCCGACGGACGGTGCGGCCGCCTCGGCTTCGGAGATCGCGAGCTGGCCGTCCCGGGACGCCGTGCGCCGCTACGCGGAGCAGGCCGACGACGCCATCCTGTCCGCCCTCGCATCCGCCCCTGTCGAGGGCGAAGAGAACGCGGTGCTGCGGCGGGGCCAGGGCGTCTTCACCATTCTGGAGCACGAGGAGATGCACCAGGAGACGCTGCTCTACATGTGGCACCGTCTGGATCCGCGCTTCAAGCGGCGCCCCGCCGGGTACGAGCCGGCCGGGGTGGCCGCGGCCGCGCCGGCCCGGCGCGAGATCGTGACGATCCCGACCGGCCGCGCCACCCTCGGCGCCGGGATGCAGCAGGTCCGCTTCGGCTGGGACAACGAGTTTCCGTCGCTCAGCGTCGAGGTTCCCGCGTTTGCGATCGACGTGCACGATGTGACCAACGCCGAGTATCGCGCGTTCGTCGACGCCGGGGGTTACGACGACCCCGCGTTGTGGTCGGCCGCGGCCTGGCGCCGGCGCCGGGAGACCGATCGCGCGCACCCGTTGTTCTGGGAACGTTCGGACGGCGAGTGGTTCTGGCGGGGGATGTTCGGCCGCGTGCCGCTGCCGCCGGCCTGGCCGGTGTACGCGACGCACGACGAGGCGAGCGCCTTCGCCCGCTGGAAGGGGTTGCGACTGCCGACGGAAGCCGAGTACCACCGCGCCGCCTTCGGGACGCCGGACGGCGTCGAGCGGGCGCATCCCTGGGGCGACGGGGCGCCGGACGAGACCCGGGGCAACTTCGATTTCCGGTCCTGGGATCCGGCGCCGGTGGGCTCCTTCCCGGCAGGTGCGAGCGCCTGGGGCGTGCACGATCTCGCCGGCAACGGCTGGGAATGGACGTCCACGCCCTTCGCCGGCTTTCCCGGCTTCGAGGCGATGGCCGCGTATCCCGAATACTCCGCGGACTTCTTCGACGGCGAGCACTTCGTCGTCAAGGGGGCGTCGCCGGCCACCGCGCGCGGACTGGTGCGCCGCAGCTTCCGGAACTGGTTCCGGCCGCACTATCCGTACGCGTACGCGACGTTTCGTTGTGCGGGAGACGCGCAGTGACGGCGCTGGAAGCGGTATCCCCGGCGCCAGCTGCCGAGGCGGGTCTCGACGAGGCACTCGCGCGCGACGTGGTCGAGGGGCTCACGAGTCGGCCGAAGCGCCTGGCCACGAAGTATCACTACGATGCGCTCGGGTCGCACCTGTTCGAGGCGATCTGCGAGCTCCCCTGGTACCCGATCACGCGCAGCGAGCGGACGCTGTTGGCGCGTGAACGTGACGACATCCTCGCTCGCCTGGGCGATCCCGCCACGCTGGTCGAGCTCGGCGGCGGCAACGGCGAGAAGCTCGCCATTCTGACCGCGGGGCTGGCGGAGCAGGGCCGCGCCGCGACGATCCATCTGATCGACATCTCGGAGACGGCGCTCGCACAGGCCAGCCGCGCCGTGGCGCCCCATCCCCGCGTTACCGTCCGCGGGCACTGCGCCTCGTACGCCGAGGGGCTGCGTGCCGCGGTTGCCGAGCTCGAGCCGGGTCGCGCGGCCATGGTGCTGTTCCTCGGATCGAATATCGGGAACCTCGCCCCGGACGAGGCAGACCGTTTTCTCGCGGCGATCCGCGCCGCGTTGCGGCCCGGCGACAGCCTGCTGCTGGGCACGGACCTCGTCAAGCCGGAGCCGGATCTGATCCTGGCCTACGACGACCCGCTGGGCGTGACGGCGTCGTTCAACCGCAATCTTCTCGTGCGCCTGAACCGCGAGCTCGACGCGGACTTCGATCTCGAGCAGTTCGCGCACCGCGTCGTCTGGAACGCGCGGGAGTCGCGCGTCGAGTCCTATCTCGTCAGTCAGGCGGAGCAGACCGTCTGTCTTCCGGGCGCCGGTTGTTGCGTCCGGTTCGCCGAGGGAGAGACGATCTGGACCGAGAGCTCGCACAAGTACCGCCCGGATGACGTGGTGGACATGGCCGCGCGCGCCGGATTCGCGTACGGCGCGCAGTGGATCGAGTCCGACGCGGCATTCGCACTGACGCTCTTCGACGCGCCATGAGCCCCGAGCCGTCATGAGCCCCGAGCCGCGCCAGCGCCGCGACGCCGGCCTGCGATTCCTCGTCGCCGCGGCCTGCGTCGTCATCGTCATCGCCGGCCTGCGCGCCGCCGCCGCCCTCATCCTGCCCTTCCTGATCGCCGTGTTCCTCGCCGTGGTGAACGTGCCGCTGATGAACTGGCTGGTGCGGATGCGCGTGCCGAAGCCCCTGGCCGTGCTGCTGACCGTCCTGACCGTCGCCTCGGTCATCGGGATCCTGGTGGCGTTGCTGGCGCAGTCGGTCAACCAGTTGACGGAAGTGATTCCCCGCTACCGAGCCCGCGTCGGCGATCTGGCGACCTCGGTGGCCGCGCTGGGCGCGTCCCTGGGCCTGCCGGTGGAGCAGTTGCGGGAGGATTTCCAATCGGTCTCGCTCGCGGCCTTCGGAACCGCCGACACGATCGGCGCGATCATCGGCAACACCGGCGCGATCGTCGGGAACGCGGTACGGACGATCGGCGCCTTTCTTTCCAACGCCTTTCTGGTGTTCCTGACGGTGGTCTTCATCCTGTTCGAGGCGGCAGGCTTCACCGCCAAGATCAAGCTCGCCTTCGGGGCGGGACCCGACCCGTTCGGACACCTCGGGCGCATCTCCGCCCAGATCCAGACCTACCTCGTCACCAAGGCCACCGTCAGCGCGGCCACCGGCGTCATCGTCGGGATCTGGGTTGCGATCATGGGGCTCGACTTTCCCCTGCTGTGGGGCGTCGTCGCGTTCATGTTCAACTTCATTCCGACCCTCGGCTCCATCTTCGCGGCGATTCCGGCGGTGCTGCTCGCGCTGCTGCAACTCGGGCCCGGCCCGGCCGTGATCATCGCGGCGGGGTACCTGCTCGTGAACGTCGCGTTCGGGAACCTGATCGAGCCGACGCTGCTCGGCCGTCGCCTCGGCCTCTCGACCCTGGTGGTCTTCGTGTCCCTCGTCTTCTGGGGCTGGGTTTGGGGGCCGGTCGGGATGCTCTTCTCGGTGCCCCTCACCATGGTGGTGAAGATCGCGCTGGAGAACACCGCCGATCTACGCTGGCTGGCCGTGATGCTGGACGCGAATCCGGCGGTATCGGTCTCACCGCGCAAGGGGCGGGCGCCTGCCGCGTAGCGCTTTCAGCGCCTCGAGGTGCTCCACGTAGGCGGCGCGGGCGCGGACGAACTCGGCGTGGTCGAGCCCGAGCTCGGTCGAGATCTTGCGGGCCTCGCCCTCTTCGACGACCGTGATCGATTCGTCGGCGGCCGAGACGGCGAAGACGCACTCGAGCAGCTCGATCCGCTGCTCGGGGGTCGAGAGTTCGCGGAAGCCTCGTGTCACCGCGTAGTTCTGCGTGCCCCCGAACAGGCGTACCTGGTGCTTGGCCATCTCCACGACCAGCACCGCCTGCGCCTCCGGCAGATGTCCGAGCACGCGGACGATGTCCTCCATCTTCCGTGTCTCGTCGTCGCTTACGTGCGAGTCGGCGTGAGCGGCGCGGCCGAGCACCCAGGCGAACGTGGCGAGGTGGCGGGCGCGGTCTTCCGGCAACGCTTCGAGCTCGCCGACGATGTGGCGGATGACGTCGGCCTCGGGCGACGCGTCGTCGCGGGCGCCGGCGAATCCAAGGAACTCCAGAATCGGCATACGCGTGCTCCTTTCGGGCCCGGTCACCCGGCCGATCGCATCAGGGGGGCCCCAAGGCGCTGCCGACCGGCCGCTTCGCCATCGCCGGCGCCGCGTCCCGTGCGGCGGACGCGGAACGGCTCACGGCGCAACGCCCTCCGACAACTCCTGGACGAACGCGTCCGCCACCGTCGCAGGGGCTTCCCCCTCCTCGTCGACCCGCAGGTTCATGCCGCGCATCCGCTCCGCGTCGATCGATCCGTCGAGCCGCGCCAGGGCGGCGAGCACGTCCGCGGCGTCTCCGGCGAGCCGGGCGCCGGCAACCACGATCGCGTCGTAGGGAGGGATCGCGCCGCGGTCGTCCTCGAGCACGCGCAGATCGAAGGCCGTGATTCGTCCGTCCGTGGTGTAGGCGGCTATCACGTCGACTTCCTCGGTCGCCGCCGCCTGGTACATGAGCGACGCGTCCATCGCCCGCTGTTCCCGGAACGCGAGCTCGTAGGTGTCCCGTACCGCCACCCATTCCGGGCGGGCGAAGAACTCCACGTCGCCGCCGATGGCGAGCCGCGGCGCGTGGTTCACGAGGTCGCCGATGGTCCGCAGGCCCAGGCGGTCCGCTTCCGCCGCGCGCACGGCCAGCGCGTAGCTGTTCTCGAATCCCAGCGTAGCCGCGAGCGTCATTCCGTGCCCGTTCTCCAGGAATTCGCGGACGCCGTCGAGCATCTCCCCGCGCTCCGCGCGGATCTCCGCGCGCCGCATCTCGTTCGCCCAGATGGTACCGGTGTAGTCGACGTAGACGTCCACCTCGCCCGTGTCTACCGCGTCGAAGGCCACGAGCGAGCCGAGGGACTGCAGCACCGAGGTCTGCCGGCCGGTCTCGCGCTCGATCCAGCCGGCGATGGCGGCGCTCAGGATGTACTGCTCGGTGAAGCTCTTGGCGCCGACGACGATCGGCCGCTCCCGATCGCCGAGCAACGGGGCGGCGAGCGTGATCCCGGCGTAGGCGTAGAGCAGGGCGACGGCTCCCAGCGCCGCGGCCAGCCTCCCGCGCCGGCGTCGAACGAGACCGACCTCGATGGATCGCACCAGGCCGTCGAGCAGCAGGGCCAGCCCCGCCGCGGCCACGCACCCGACGAGGATCGCGGCGTAGTTGCGCGTCTGCAGCCCGCTGAAGATGTAGTTGCCGAGGCTGGTCGCCCCCACCGGCGTCGACAGCGTGGCGATGCCCACCACCCAGACGGTCGCCGTGCGGATGCCCGCCACGATGACCGGCATCGCCAGCGGCAGCTCCACCAGCAGCAACTGCTGCCGGGCGGTCATGCCGACGCCGCGCGCCGCTTCCCGCAGGGCCGGGTCGACCCCGGCGATCCCGGTAACGGTGTTGCGCAGCACCGGGAGCACCCCGTACAGCGTCAGGCCGACGATGGCCGGCAGAAAACCGATGCTCTGCAGATCGAGTGCGGCGAGCACGGGCACCATGGCGGCGAGCAGAGCCAGGCTGGGGACGGTCTGGATGATCCCGGCCAGGGCCAGGGCGGGCTGCTCGAGCCAGGCGATGCGGGTGGCCGCGACGCCGAGCGGCACGCTGATGCCGGCGCTCAGCATCAAGGCCAGCAACGTGAGCTGCAGGTGCGCGGTCAGGTACGACGGCAGGAGTGCGAGCAGCTCGGTCATGACTGGGCTTCGGCGGTCGCCCGACCGACCAGGGCCTCGACGACGGCCGCCTGCCGTCGCGGCGTGCTCATCAGGCGGTCGACGTAGTCGTCGGCAGGGCGTGTGAGCAGATCGCGGGGTGTGCCGAGCTGCAGAAGACGGCCGTCGTGCATGACGCCGATGCGGTCGGCGAGGGTCAGCGCCTCGGTCATGTCGTGGGTCACGAAGACGGTGGTCAGCGCGAGCTTGTCGCGAATGCGCAGGAACGACTGCTGCAGCCGCTCGCGCGTGACCGGATCGAGCGCCCCGAACGGTTCATCCAGGAGCATGACGCGGGGCTCGGCGGCCAGGGCGCGCGCCACCCCGACCCGCTGCTGCTGCCCCCCGGACAGCTCGCTCGGCCGCCGGTCGCGCAGGGCGGGATCCAGCTCCACCAGCTCGAGCAGCTCGTCCACTCGCGCGGCGGTCCGCTCGGGCGGCCACCCGAGCAGCCCCGGCGTCACCGCCACGTTCTCGCCGACCGTCATGTGGGGAAACAGGCCGATGCGCTGGAACACGTACCCGATCCGCCGGCGCAACTCGTGCGGCGGCAGGTCCGTCGTGTCGACGCCGTCGAGCCGCACGGAGCCGGCGGTCGGCTCGATCAGGCGGTTGACCATCTTGAGGGTGGTGGTCTTTCCGGAGCCCGAGCCGCCGAGCAGGACCACCAGCTCGCCGGCCTCTACGTTCAGGCTGAAGTCGTCGACGACGACCGCGTCGCCGTAGCGTTTCGTGAGGCCGGCGGCCTGGATCATCACGGGGTGCTCGGCGTCGGTCACAGGGCTGGGCGCTGCCGGCCGCCTCGTCGGCGGACTGCGATTACGACTGTACACGACACGCCGCCGAGCCGGATGGACTCGGCGGCGCGATGTCCGGTGTGAGGCGTGCTGCCTGTCTTGCCGTCGGTGCTCAGACTCCCGACAGGTGCTTCACCACCCCGGTGCTGTCGCCCAGCCTCTCGGTCGGCACGCCGAGCTTCTCGAGCACGGCGAGCTGCAGGTTCGTGAGCGGCGTCTCCTCGGCCACCCGCAGGTGGCGTCCGCCCTTGATCCGGCCGGCCGCGCCGCCCGCCACGAGCACCGGCAGGTTGACGTGCAGGTGCTGGTTGCCGTCGCTGATCCCGCAGCCGTACTGGATCAGCACCTGGTCGAGCAGCGTGCCGTCGCCGTCCGGCGTGGCCGCGAGCTTCTCCATGAAGTAGGCGATCTGCGAGATGTGGTGCTGGTTGAGCTTCGCCAGCTTCGCCATCTGCTCGGGGCGGTTCTGGTGGTGCGACAGCCCGTGGTGCGGATCCGGGATGCCCAGCTCGGGATACGTGCGCGGGCTGACCTCGCGCGACATCATGAACGTGATGACGCGGGTCAGATCGGCCTGGAACGCCAGCACCTGCAGGTCGACCATCATCCGGGCGTGCTCTTCGAACGTGTCCGGGATGCCGCCGCTCGGCCGCGCCAGCTCCGGGAGTTCCCGGTGGCTCTGCGCCTCGGCGAACTGGATGCGGCGCTCGATGTCGCGGATGGCGTCGAGGTACTGGGTCACCTTGGTCCGGTCGCCCGGCCCGAGCACGCGCTGAAAGTCGGCCACCTCGTGCACGAGCGAGTCGAGGATGCTGCGATCCTCCCGGATCCGGGCGAGCCGCGCCTCGGGCGTCGTGTTGTCGGTGTCGCCGAACAGCCGCTCGAAGACGGCGCGCGGCTGGTTCTCCATCGGCAGCGGGTTGGTCGGATTGCGCCACGACAGGGTGTTGGCGTACGCGCAGCTCCAGCCCGCCTCGCAGGCGCCGATCAGCTCGTTGGGGTCGATGGCGAGCTCGAGCGAGTTGAGCACGGTCTCCTTGCCGAGCACCCCGGCCGCGATCTGGTCCATCGACGTCCCGGCGCGGATGTCCGGACCGTCGGTCTTCTTCGGATGAACGCCGGTGAGGAAGGTCGCGGCGGCGCGCACGTGGTCGCCGGTTCCCTCGCCGGGGAGCGGAAACGCCGGGGCATCGGCGAGCCCGCTGACGACCAGCAGCTTGTCCTTGAACGGGGTCAGCGGCTGCAGCGTCGCCGGCAGGTCCGTCAGGGCCTCGCCGTCGGCCGGCGTCCACTGGTTCATGATCACGCCGTTCGGCACGTAGCCGGTGAACAGACGCGGGATCGGCTTCGCCGCGGAGTTCCGCACGGCCGCGAACGCCGGGACCATGCCGTCGAGCAGCGGCAGCGCCAGCGAGGCGCCGACGCCCCGCAGGAACGTGCGGCGGGGGAGCGAGTTCTTGGTGATGATCATGGCTCCGCTGATCTCCTCATCTGAAACGGCGTACTCCGGACGATGCCCTCGACGAGGGCTGACCAACGATACCCCTCGTCAGCCGCCGCGTCCACGATGCTCCGGACGGCGGGTCCGTCGAACGACTCCACGCCGCGTCCGATCGCGTACGTGAGCAGCTTCTCGGCCACCGTCGTCACGAAGTTTCCGCCCCGGCCGCGCAGCGCCTGCCGCAGCGTGCCGGGACCGTCGACCGGGGTGCCGTCGGTCAGCGTCCCGCTGGCGTCGATCGCCGTACCGTCCTCGCCCACGTCGCGCCAGCGGCCGACCCCGTCGAAGTTCTCGAGCGCGAACCCGAGCGGATCCATGATCCGGTGGCAGCTCGCGCACACGGGGTTGGCGCGGTGCTGCTCCAGCCGGTCGCGGACCGAGCGTGGGGCGAGGCCGGCCTCGTCGTTCTCCTCGAGCGCGGGGACGTCGGGCGGCGGCGGCGGCGGCGGCGTGCCGAGAATGTTCTCCAGCAGCCACTTGCCGCGCAGCACCGGCGACGTGCGGTGCGCGTAGGAGGTGACGGTCAGCAGGCTGCCCTTGCCGAGCAGGCCCCGGCGTGTCGCTTGCGGCCCGCCGAGCTCGATTCGACGGAAGTGGTTGCCGTAGATGCTCGGCATACCGTAGTGGTCGGCGAGCCGCTCGTTGACGAAGGTGTAGTCGGCGGTCAGCAGATCCAGCACGCTGTGGTCCTCGCGGATCTGGCTGTCGAGGAAGAGCGTCATCTCGCGCGCCATCGCCTCGCGCAGGTTCGTGTCGAACTCGGGGAACGCCTGCGGATCCGGTGTCACCAGCGGCATGTTGCGCAGGTACAGCCACTGGCCGCCGAAGTTGTCGACCAGCGCCCGCGTGCGCGGGTCGGCCAGCATCCTGCGGACCTGGGCGCCCAGCACTGCCGGGTCGCGCAGCTCGCCGCGTTCGGCGGCGTCCAGCAGCTCGTCGTCCGGGATGCTGCTCCACAGGAAGAAGGAGAGCCGCGACGCCAGCTCCAGGTCGCTGATGGCGTAGGACTCGCCGGGGCCGATGTCGATCGGGTCGGTCTCGCGCCGGAAGAGGAAATCCGGGCTGACCAGGATGCGACGCAGCGCCATCTCCATGCCCGTGTCGAAGTCGCCCCGGGCGCGGCCCGCCTCGAAGAAGCCGAGCAGCATCCCGATGTCGCCGTCCGTCACCGGGCGCCGGAACGCGCGCCGCGCGATGCGCGTGACGATCTCGGTGGCGCAGGGAATCTCGTCCGTCACGGTCGCCGGACGGCAGGTGAAGATCCGCTGCCGGCTGGGCGTGTCGCCCCGGCCCGTGACGTGGTACGGCCCGCGCAGCTCCACGCTGCCGATGCCGGGGGGAACCGTCTGGTCGCCGGCGTACTCGTAGCTGGTGACGCGGTAGTCGGGGCGGCGCATGCCTTCCAGGTACGCCTGCTGGTCGACGAAGCTCACGGCCAGCGTCGCCGGCCCGGCCCTGGCGGCGAAGCGCACTTCCTGGCCGTCGTCCGGGACGTTGCGGAGATCGCGCCGCGTGGGGTTGCCGTCCGCGTCGAGTATCGGGCCGCCGACCGTCAGCGACTCGATCAGCGCGCCGTCCAGCCGAACCTCCAGATCGTGGGGCTCGAGCATGCCGCGGACGCGGCCGTCGTAGGTCCGCAGCAGGAAGATCTTCACGACGTACTCGCCGTCCACCGGGAAGTAGTGCTCGACGGCCAGCCCGCCGCGCGAGCCGAACGGCAGGTCGTCGCCGACCCGCTCGTTCTGGCGCAGGTTCTTGTCGACCTCGAAGACCTCCGTGGTCGGCTGAAGCGCGGGATCGCCCACCGCCAGCCGGGCGATCTTGCGCGAGGCGGCCAGGTACCGCTCGGTCAGCATCGGCGAGACCGACAGCACGTCGGCGATGTTGTCGAAGCCGAAGCCCGAATCGTCCGGCGGCAGCAGCGTCCGCTCGTCGATGTCGAGCGCCAGCAGGTCGCGGATGGCGTTGGCGTACTCGGCCCGGTTCAGCCGGTGCACGGCGTGGCGCCGGCCGGGGTCGGGACGCTCGGCGGCAGCCGCGTCGATGCGGTCCGCGATCCAGGCGGTCAGCCCGTCGTAGGTGGCGTCGTCGGGCCGCGGCCGGTCGGCCGGCGGCATCGAGCGGGTGCTCAGCTTGCGAAGGACCTTTTCCCAGACCTCGGTCTCGTGCCGGTCCTCGCCGACACGGGCGAGGTCGAGGCTCTGCAGCGTCAGTCCGGCGGTCAGGGTCCGGTCGTTGTGGCAGCCTACGCAGTAGCGCCGGAGCACCTGGCCGTGCGCTGCCGCGGGATCCGCCGGCGCAACGGTTTGCGCGGCCAGTGGGGAAGACCCGGCCCAGGCGGCGAGCATGCAGATGGATGCGAATCGAAGCAGTCGACGTACGGGCAGGTCTGGTCTCATGGGCCGTCCGGCTCGCGCGCGAGATTTTCGGTGCAACGTCTGTCGATTTAAGAGTGCATTATCATGACGTTGTTTCGGGAGTGTCAAGAAGCCTGTCGCGCGGAAGGGGATGTCCAGCCATGCGGATCCTGCCGATGATCGTTGCCTTCCTGGCCGTCGCCCTGCTCGGCGCGGCGCCGGCGCCGGCCGCCGTCGACCTGCCCCTGATCGACGCGGTCAAGATGGCGGACTCGGCCCGGGTCGAGCGGCTGCTGGCCGCCGGCGCGGACGTCGCCGAGCCGCAGGGGGACGGGGCGACGGCGCTCCACTGGGCTGCGCATGGTGACCAGGCGGACATGGCGCGACTGCTCGTCGCCGCCGGCGCCGACGTCAACGCGGCCGACGACCATGGCGTGACGCCGCTGGCGCTCGCCTGCCTCAACGCGAGCGTCGCGATGGTCGACCTGCTGCTCGAGGCGGGGGCCGACCCGAACGTCGCGCGGACCAGCGGCGTGACCCCGCTGATGATCGCGGCGCGTGTCGGCGAGATCGAGGTCGTCCGACGCCTGCTGCGGGCGGGCGCCGACTCGACGACGGCCGAGAAGACGCGCGGTCAGACCGCGTTGATGTGGGCCATAGCCGAGAACCAGACCCAGGTGGCCAGCGTCCTGCTGGAGACCGGTGGCGGCGCGACCGTGCGGTCGCGGAACGGCTTCACGCCGTTGCTGTTCGCCGCGCAGCAGGGAAACCTGGACGTGGCCCGGCTGCTGCTGTCCGCGGGGGCCGACGTGAGTGAGGCGGCGCCCGATGGCATCGGCGGCGACACGAACGCGCGGGCGCTGTTCAAGGAGGACACCGAGGCAGCGGCCCTGCTGGTCGCCATCGACAGCGGCCACGCCGAGATGGCGCACTTCCTGATCGCGCGCGGCGCCGACCCGAACCACCATGGAGCGGGGCGGACCCCCCTGCACGCGGCGGTCCAGCGGCAGATGCCGGACGTGGTCCGGGCGTTGGTCGAAGCGGGAGCGGATCCCGACGTGCGCCTCGAGAAATCGCTCCCGCTCGTGTCCCGCCGCATCACCCAGGACAATGGCCTGACGCCGACCACGGTCGGCTCCACGCCGTTCCTGCTCGCCGCGAGCTTCGGCGACGTCGAGAGCATGCGCATCCTCGTCGCGGCCGGCGCCGACCCGTTCCTGACCGCAGACGACAATACGACGGCGCTGATGGTCGCGGCCGGCGCCGACTACGTGGAGGGGCAGGACAAGTACGGCGTGCGTTCCTATCCCGCCTACTACGAGACGCTCCAGCGCCGCGCCTTCGAGGCGACGAAGTACTGCCTGGAGCTCGGACTCGACGTCAACGCGGTGAACGACGCGGGTCAGACCCCGCTGCACGGCGCCGTCTACATGGGGGGCACGCTGATCGCCCCGTACCTCGTGGAACAGGGCGCCGAGATGGACGTGATCAACCTGCGCGGGCAGACGCCGTGGATGGTCGCAGCCCAGGGCGAGTACCGCGCCGGTTCCTTCTACCGCCACGAGGAGACCGGGGAAGTGCTCGAGATGCTCGGCGCCGACACGACGCTCGGCTTCGATCTCGGCCGGGACTTCTGGGCGCAGCTCGGGATGGAGGATCCGACGCGCCGGAGGCGCCGCCGGTAGCGGTCCGGGGGCCGGGCGTCGGGGCTTCAGTGCGGTAAGCTGCTTCCGTGGACGCGCCCAGGCGCAAGCTACCCATCGGCATCCAGACCTTTCGCAAGATGCGCGAGGAGGACTGCTACTACGTCGACAAGACCTCCTACGTTCGGCGGCTGGTCGACGAAGGCTCCCATTACTTCCTGTCGCGCCCGAGGCGGTTCGGCAAGAGTCTGTTTCTGGACACGCTGAAGGAGCTGTTCGAGGGCAACGACGCGCTGTTCGAGGGGCTGGACATCCACGGCCGCCGCGACTGGTCCATCCGCCACCCCGTGCTGCGGTTCAGCTTCGGCGCGGGGGATTTCGGGCAGTCGGGATTTCTGGAGGCGAGCTGCATGGAAAAGCTGGCCGCCGCCGAGGTCGAAGCGGGCGTGTCCACCGAATACGCCACGGCTTCCGGGCGCTTCGCCGCGTTGCTCGCGGCGCTGCACCGCCGGACCGGACAGCGAGTGGTGGTGTTGGTGGACGAGTACGACAAGCCGATCCTCGATGCACTGGACGAGCCGGACGTGGCGCGCGCCAACCGGAACTTCCTCCGCGGCTTCTATTCGGTGGTCAAGGACAACGACGCCCATGTCCGCTTCACGTTCATCACGGGGGTGAGCAGGAGCCTTCAGCGGGGGTGCGCGAGGGGGCACCCCTCGCATGGAACAGCCTCCAGGGTGAGCCTGTTCTCCGGCCTCAACAACCTGCGAGACATCACGCTGGATCCTCGCTACTCGGCCATCTGCGGCTACACCGATGCGGACCTGGACACCGTGTTCGCCCCCGAGCTGCCCGGACTCGACCGGGAAGAGATCCGCCGCTGGTACAACGGCTACGGCTGGCTCGGAGCGGAAAAGGTCTACAACCCCTTCGACATACTGCTCCTGTTCGACAGTCGCCAGTTCGCCGCGCACGGGTTCGAGACCGGCACGCCCACGTTCCTGATCGAAACGCTCGTCGAGCGCGGGGTGGACTCCTTCGCACTTGAGGGGATGGCCGGTACCGACGAACTGCTGTCCACCTTCGACGTGGGCGACATGGCGACCGAGGCGCTGCTGTTCCAGACCGGGTACCTGACGATCCGAGACCATGAGCGCGCGGGCAGCCGGACCTTGTACCGGCTGGACTACCCCAACCAGGAGGTGCGCCAGAGCCTGAACGACAGTCTGTTGCGGCATCTGTCCGGGAATCCGACGCGCCAGACGGCGAACAGCATCCGGCTCCACGAGTTGCTAGAGGCCAACGACTTCGCGGGTCTGAAGACGCTGTTCCACGCGTTCTACGCCAGCATTCCCCACCAGTGGCACGCCAGGAACGACATCGCTAACTTCGAGGGTTACTACGCGAGCGTCTTCTACTCCTACTTCGCCGGTCTCGGCCTGGATGTCTCGGTAGAGGACAGCACCAGCCGCGGACGCCTGGACATGGCGGTGCGCTGCAACGGGCGCGTGTACCTCTTCGAGTTCAAGGTCGTGGAGACGGCCTCGAAGGGCGCGGCGATGGCGCAGTTGAAGGAGCGGCGCTACGCAGACAAGTACCGGCACCTGGGCCAGCCGATCCATCTCGTCGCCGTGGAGTTCAGCAGGAAGTCCCGCAACGTCGCGGCGTTCGAGGCTTTCGAGGTGGAACGCGCGGATTGATGCAGCCGTTGGCCGCTACTGAAGCGCAGCTCTGCGTTACCTGCCAACCGTCATGTGTTCCCGAGCGTCTCGGTCAACTGCTCCCCGCAAGCCAAGCGCCGGATCTTCTCCTCGCGCTTCCGAAACCGCACGCTCTTCTGCCGCAATTCGAATTGCTTGTCACGCCGCAGCTCCTTGGACACCAGTACCAGCCTGAAGTCGATGGCGAGATCACGGGGAGCCAGTTCGTCAGCGGCGTCCGCGCCGGCCTGGAGCTGCTTGGTGGCTTTCTTGATGGCCGGCGCTCCGTCCTTGATCTCGATCGGCGCGACCAGGTTGGGATCCGCGAAGAATAGGAAGTCGCACTTGGCTTGAGTCTTTCCCAAAGGGGATCCCGCTTCGTCGAGGTCGATGACGATGTGCGGGTCGGGTACGTCCACTAGCGAGACACCGCAATTGCCTTTGTTGATGCCGTCGACCAGACAGGCGCGATCATCGAGCTTGGCACGAGCCGCGTGCGCGAAGCCATTCACTCCGCGTTCCCTTGCGGGTCGGCGATACTTGCCCACTCGTTGTGCAGCGCCGCCGCGACGGTATCGAATCCAGACGGGAACAATCCCGTGTCGGCGTCCAGTGCGATCTCTTGCACGTTCTTCGAACCAGGGCCATCCCCGGCCGCTTCGAACAGCCACACCCCGACATCACGGGCGTCCAGGGGCTTGACGTCGGCTTTCCCGTTGCTTCGGTTGGCTAGCCGGGACCTTCCGACGAGGTTGCCGAGTGCTTCGAGCACCCACTCGCTATGGGTGGTCAAGAGGATTCGGACCCCCGCTCCGACGATCTCGGCGAGCAGTCGAGTGAACGCGACCTGCATGGCGGGATGAAGGTGGGATTCTGGCTCATCGATAATCAGCAAGTCACCCGGCGCAACCACATGTCGAAGATACAAGACCACGGGCGCGAGCTCCGACACCATGGAGGATGTACTCGACAAAGGCAGTCCCCCGGATTCCCATCCATGTGGATGGTAGGTGAAGCGCGGATAAGCGATGCCGGGCAGGCTCTCGACCCGGATCGCACCGCCGAGTACTCCGTCTTCGATGCGTTCCCCAACTCTGCGGAGGGGTTCCCTGCCGCCCCGGACTACTCCTTGTCGGCGGGATGCCATCTCCACGAGTTGCTCCAGGAAGTCGCCGCGCAGGCCGGACAATGGCGGCTCAGTGTCGGCCCCTCGAATGCCACCCATGGTTGCGCTCCGTATGAGGACACGCACCATGGCCCCGTGGGCGTTCATCAGGCCGGTTCGGTCTGCGGGAAGATAAAAGGCCGGATGATGGTCCGTCAGCACGTCGCGGGCCAGCGTGCCGATGACTTCCCATTCCAACCGTGGCTGTGCTTCGGAATCAAGTCCCGTCAGCAATCGGTCGGTGGCAGACCAAGTGTAATAGTTGTCATGAATTCGGACGCCGCTGGGAATGGTAGACAGGAAAGTCCATGTCTCGTCGCCGAGGGTCAGCTCGTGCACTGCCGGCGTGGGAGTTCCCTCGACCGCGTTTCGAAGCAGGATACGAGGACGTCCTGCGCTCTCCCTGCGGGTCAGACGGGCGCCAGTGTCGACGCCGAAACAACGCTCTATTTCCTCGCCGATTGCGGCGCTCTGTTGTTCGAGATACATACGAATCGCTGCGGTAACCGGGGCAGTCAGCTCGATGTGCTCCGCTGGTTCCGCACTTGGGGACGCCAATCTCCTAAACTGCTCCGCGATGCGCACGAGATCTGTGCCTGCTCCTTCGGGAAGTGCTGCGTCGAACGTCGTCCAGACCCAGGGACCTGGCCCGCTTGGGCTATTCCCGAAATAGCGGTGCAAAGCGTAGACGAGCGTCGCCAACCAGGACTTCCCCGTGTTGCTGGGTCCGACGAACACGGTCAACGGGCGTAACTCGACGCACGCCTGGGCAACCGGCCCAAAATCGGTCACCTCAAGAGTCAGGGGGTGATGGTTGGTCACCGGAGCGTCATCCTGTTCCGCCGGTGCCTTGACTGCCTTGGGAGTTGGCACTGACCGGGTTGGCAGGCAAGGTTCCGGCGGACGCTCGGCCGCTGGCGGTTGGCCGGGCCGGGCGCCGCCGCGCCGGCCGGCGCCCGGGAACGAGAGGCTGCAGCGGTTTACTGCTTCACGTACTTGTGCAGCTCCGGCCGCACCGTGTCGGCGACCCAGATGTCGCCGTTCGGCGTCAGCGTCATGTAGTGCGCTTCGCCGAACTCCCCGAGCCCGCGGCCGGGCTGGCCGTTGCGGCCCACCGCCCTGCCGTTCTCGTCCAGCTCGAGGATCTCGCCGGCGAAGCCGCTGACCATGTACATCGTGCCGTCGGAATGGATGTAGAGCCCGCAGGGCAGGCCCTTGTAGGCCCATTCCTTGACGTAGTTGCCGTCGCGGTCGAAGATCTGGATCCGCCGGTTCTCACGGTCGGCGACGTAGACCATTCCCTCGGTGTCGATGACGACCGAGTGCGGCGTGTCGAACTGGCTGGGGCCGGTCCCCTGCTCGCCCCACGACTTCAGCAGCTCGCCCTCGCGATCGAACTTCAGCACGTGCGGCTCGCCCTGCCCGTGGCCGACGAGGACGAAGAGCTCGCCATCGAGGCCGACGGCGAGGTCGGTCGGCTCGTGCATCAGCGGCGTGTCGTCCGGGGTGATGGTCATCAGGACCTCGCCCTCGGGATTCATCTTGCGCACCGTGTCGGCGTTGACGTCGGTCGTCCAGATGTGGCCTTCCGAGTCGATGCGCATGCCGTGCGGCCGGTCGTACTGGCCCTGGCCCCAGGAGCGGACGAAGGTGCCGTCCGGCTCGAACTCCATCAGCGGGTTCGGGCCCCGGTTGAAGACGAGGATGCGGTTCATGGAGGTCCAGCCGACGCTGGAGGGCGCGCCCATCTCCAGGTCGTCCGGAATCTGCAGGCCGTGCGGCACGGGCCGGTACCCCAGATCCGGCGCATCTTCCATCTGGGCGGGGTCAGGGCCGTCCAGCACCTGGGCCCCGGCGGCTACGGACAGGCCGAGCGTGAGTGCGAGGACGACGGTGAACGTCCAGGAAACGTGACGTGCTGGCGACATGGCAACTCCTCGGGAAAAGCCTGTTGAACGGCTCGCATTGTAGCATTGCGGCCGCTCCGCCGAGCGGCCGACCCCGGCGCCGGGTCCTGCTGCACAAGGGGAGCGAGCGCATCGGGGGCAGCCCGGTTTCGTCGTCGGGACGCATGGTGGGCTCCGCGGACGCCTGGCCCGATGGACCCACCTTGTCCCTTGCTCCCCCGACGCCTGGATACTACGCTTCCTCGACCAGCCCGGGCGATCGTGTCCCGCGGCTGTGGATTCGCACCCAATTGGGTTTGGGAGTCTCCGCCGCTTCCGGGGCGCGGATTCCCGGGCTGCAGAACGGGGAGGGCAGGATGAAGACGAAGTATCGAGCGACCGTGCGGTGGATCCAGGCGTGGCCGTCCGCCGGCGCCGCGATGCTGGTCGGTCTCGTCGTGGCGTGGAGCACCCTTTCCGCCGCCCCGGCGCAGGCCGGCGGCGAGCAGGAGGACCAGCGCGCGGCGATGCTCGCGCGCGCCGCCGAGGCCGAGCTCGACACCGAGTACGTCGCCCCGCCCGGCGACCCGCTGTCGCACCACATCTCGGGCTTCGCCAAGACGCTCTGCTCGGCGGTTTTCGTCACCGGGCTCGACCCGGATTTCGCGGCCGAGAGCGTCGGGTTCTTCAGCGGGCCCTACGAGCACCGGCGCCACGTCACGAACCGCGAGGTCGACAACGACGAGCGGCGCATCCACCTGACCCTGCCGAACGGCGTCGTCCGCACCGCCAAGCTGAACGGCGACCACGGGTGCGTGACCCTGCCCGTCGGCGAGGACGACGTCTTCTTCGACCCGATCGACATCCGAAGCACCCTGCCCAATCCGGCGACCACCCCTTGGCCGATGGGTGACGTACTGCCCGATACGCCGCTGCCGGCCGACATCGACGCGGACAAGGTGCAGCAGGCGGTCGACGCCGCCTTCGATCCGCCCGAGGGCTTGACCGCCGCGTTCGTCGTGACCCACAAGGGGCGCATCATCGGCGAGCGTTACGGCCCGGGCATCACCATGCACACGCCGCTCGAGAGCTGGTCGATGGGCAAGAGCCTGACCGCAACCCTGATGGGCGTGCTGATCCAGCAGGGCGTGTACGAGCTCTACCAGCCCGCGCCGGTTCCCGAGTGGCAGATGCCCGGCGATCCACGCCAGGAGATTCGCATCGCGGACATCCTGCGCATGTCGAGCGGCGTCCGGTTCCGCGGCGTCGGCGATCCCGACCTGGATCCGTCGCTCGGCTACCCCGATCATCTGTACGTCTACACCGGCTCGGCGAACTCCTTCGAGTGGGCGGCGACGCGGCCGCAGCAGTGGCCGCCGAACACCATCGGCCGCTACCGCAACTCCGACCCGGTGCTGACCAACTACCTGGTCCGGCTCGGCGTCGAGGGGCGCGGCGACGAGTATCTGTCGTTCCCGCAGCGCGATCTCTTCGACAAGATCGGTATCCGCGGGTTCGTGCTCGAGACCGATCCCTACGGGAACTACCTACTGCAGGGTTACGAGCTGGCCCCCGCCCGCGACTGGGCGCGGCTCGGGAACCTGTACCTGCAGGACGGCGTGTGGGACGGCGAGCGCATCCTGCCTGAAGGCTACGCCGACTTCGTCAGCACGGTCGCGCCGGCCTGGGAGGCCGACGGCCGGCCCATCTACGGCGGCTTCTTCTGGATCAACGGCACCGGCACGTTCCCGGTCCCGCGCGAGGCGTACTACATGTCCGGGGCGGGCGGCCAGACGACGCTGATCGTGCCGTCGCACGACCTGGTCGTGGTCCGGCAGGGCCATTACCGCGGCTCGGGGTTCGGCGGGCAGGCGCTGCGGCGCGCCCTGGCCCTGCTGATGGAGGCGGTGCCGGCGAGTTGATCGCGCCACACGCCGGGGCCGGTGCGCAACGACGTCGGGGTCGCGGGCGGCGACGTGCCGCAGTCTACGGACGTGGTATACGTGAGGGCATGGCGATTCCAGCGCAGCGCTCGCTCATGACCGCCGAGGAGCTGTTCGAACTGCAGGACGATGGCTACTGTTACAAGCTGGTCGACGGGGACTTGGTCCGCAAGACTCCCTCGGGCGGCGAGCACGGCGCGGTGACGGCGTGCGTCAGCCAGGTGCTCCGGGAGTATGTCGAAACCCACGGTGGTGTCTGTTGCGGCGCCGAGACGGGGTTCATTCTGCGACGCACGCCGGACGTCGTCCGCGCGCCGGATGCCGCCTTCGTCTCGCACGAACGCGTCCCGGAGGACGGTATCCCGAAGTCGTTTTGGCCCTTCGCGCCCGATCTCGCCGTCGAAGTCCCGTCGCCCAACGATCGTTTCTCCGACGTGCACCTCAAGATCGCCGAGTACTTCGCGGCGGGAACGCGTCTTGTCTGGATAGTCGAGCCCGCCACGAGGCGTGTGCACGTGCATCTGTCACCGCACGATGTGCAGGTAGTCGAGGAGGATGGCGAGTTGATTGGCGACGATGTGCTGCCGGGATTCCGGTGCGCCGTGAAGCGGCTCTTTCCGGTGTGACTCGCGGGTGACGGGCGGGTCAGGCGTTCGGGAGGATGATCTCAAGTCCTGCTCGGTCACCGAACGGAACACCGGCAATCTCGCAGGCGATTCTCAGAGAACGGGTTTTCTGTTTGTTGGAAAGATGGGTGAGTAGCCACCAGTCGCCAGGAAGCAGCGCGGCACTCCTGATCATGGGTTCGCTGCCGGAGAGTTCCCGTTTCGTTCGTGCGAGGCCTCGATTCTTGCGCCCTCGAAGCTTGGGGTCCGCCCGATTCAGGAAGCCTCCGTCTCGTTCGGCCAGTGTCTTGAATGCCGTGACGTAGGCAGCCCGGGCATCCTTCGCGATGCGCTCTTTTCCGAACAGGTGGTAACGTATGCTCTTAGCCCGAATTTCTCACAGCTCTTCGAGATCGGGCATGAGGCGTCGCGTTGGGGT
>VXME01000172.1 GCA_009861545.1 Acidobacteriota bacterium
CCCCTCCCGGGCCCTTCACCGCCGCCCGCAGCCCCGGCTGCGGCTTGGAGGCCGTCCACTAGGCGGGCGGGTCCGACACCTTCCGGTGCCGCACCACGTAGCCGTCCACCGGGGGATTGGCGGCAACCGCCTCCCAAGCGACGTCAAGCCCGTGGCGCTCGTCGCCAGGCGAGGGAGACGCCGCAAGCCCGGTCGGCGCCGCCGGGGCCTCCCACGCCTCCGTGATCGTGAGCGTCGCCGTCGCCGGCGGCCTCAACGGCACGACCGTCGTGCCCCAAGCCACCTGGGCCACCGAGAACGTCACGGTCTCGTCGCCCTCGTCAATGCCGTCGGCCCGCGCCGACACGGTGACCTTGGTTCCCGCGGTCAGGAACGGGTCGTTCGCCGCGACCGCCAGCTTGCGCCAGTCCCGGCCGCCCTTCAGCGTGAAGTCGTGGGAGGCGCCCTCCGTGGCCGTGCCGCCCACCGCCAGCACCATCGCCACGTCCGCCTCCGGCACCGGCACCCCCGTCAGCGTGGCCGACACCCGGTGGGCGCCCCGCTTCCCTTCGCGCAGCGCCGTCGGGCTCACCGACAGCGCCACGCCAAGGCCGCTGATGTCCACCCCGCCCGCGATGACCGGCTCCCGTATCGTCAGCGTGGTTCCGGTCACCCGGTGACCCGCCGCCGTGCCTTCAATGGCCACCGCGTCGTCGGTCGCATTGGAGTCGTCCGCCGGCGTGATGGCGAGCGCCGTCGCCCCTCGGACGCCCCCTGCCGCAATTGAGATGCGCCGCGTCCCGGCCACCGAATACGCGCCGGCTCCCAAGGTCAGCGGCACCTCCACCGGCCTTGGCGCCGGCCGGCTCAGGACCGCGGCCACTTCGACCGCCTGCCTGCCCAGCGACTCGCCGATGGCGTCCGGGGCCACCGACAGCGACAGCGCGGCGTCGTTGTCCCGAATCGTCAGGGTCAGCGGCCGGGAGACGAGGGCCTTGTGCTTGGGATCCGCGCCGTTGCCGCTCGACGCGCAGTAGCCCTCCACCACCAGTGTCTCGTCGCCCTCGTCCAGCGCGTCGTCCACCACCGTCATGAGGCCCGTCTGTCCGCTCCAGCCGTTGTCCGGGGTGAGCTTCCGTCGGTTGGAGAAGGTCACGTCGGAGGCCCCGGCCTCGCTGCCCGCCGATAGCCGCAGCCGGCAGCCCGCGTAGTTGCCCGCCGAAGGCTTCGGCTTCAGCTTCAGCCGGACCTGCACCTCGCCAGCGTCCTCCCAAAGCTCCCTGCCCCCGCCGACCAAGCTCGCCACCACCGCCACCTCCCGCGCCCGCGCCGCGTCCTGCACCGGTGCCAGTGCCGACTTCGAGGCGGTGGCCAGGACCGCCGTCGCGCACTCCGGCGATCCCGCCGGACGCTCCGTGCCCGACGGGCAGGCGGCGCACCAGTTGCCCTCCGCCGCGCCCTCCGTGTGCGGGGGGCACTCCACGCACCGGCCTTCATCCAAAACGCCCGCCGGGCCGCAGCCGCAGGCCCCGCCTGCTTCGCTCGAAAGGCCCGCCGCGCAGGCCGCGCACGAAGGCGCGCCGACAGGCCGCTCCGTGCCCGACGGGCAAAGCTCGCAGAAGCTGCGCGAGCCGTCCGGCAGCCGGTTCTCCGGGCAGCGCACGCAGGTCCCGTCCTCGTCAATCTCAAGGGGACCGCAACGGGGTGGCAGAACAGTCACTCCGAAGCGGGCGAGCGTACTCAGCCCGCGCGAATCCGTCGCGCCCGCCTCGACCGTGAAGCTGCCAGGCGCCGCGTCGAAGGGCGGTGCGATCCCAAGCTCCAGGCGGGGCCGCTCCGAGGGTCCGGCACTCCAAGCCGTCCGCACGAGCCACGGCGGCGGCGCGTGGGAACCGGAACGCAGCTCAACGCCCAGCCACACCGCCTCCGGGGCGCCGTCAGCAAGGATGTCGGGATCCAGCGCCTCGACCACCACGCTCGCGCTTTCGCCGGCCCGAACCAATACCCCGCCAGCGGGCAGGGCCAGCTCCGGCGCCCGGTTGGCGGGCGCTGCCGCGCGTTCCGCCGGCGTTGTGCCCTGCGCCAACGCCCAAGCCGCAGCCGCAGCCAGCGCGAAGTGCGCTGCCAGTCGCACCGGCCGCATAAGCCAACCCCGAAGCGCGCTCACTCGGCCTGGCCTGCGCCCGATCCGCGGCTTCTCACTGAGCCGGCGGCCCGTCGCTGAGCCGGGGACGGGTGGCGCCCGCCAGTTCGACTTCCAACTCGTCCAAGGTCAGCCGCCCCTGCGCCAGCATCTCCTCCAGCACCCGGACACGCCGAACGTAGCCTAAATGCGCGGCGCATGGCCCGTTCAGCAAGCCGAACTGGGCGCAAGCTTGGGCGACGGCTAGCTGATCCGCTGCCTCCAGCGCCGCGAAACGCTCGACGTGCCGCAGCGCCGAGTCGGCCGACGTCCAGGACGCCCGATCCACCAGCCGGTCTCGATAACGCAGGGTCGCCGCATCCAGCAGCGCAAGCCGGCGGTCCGGCCCCCAATTGGCAACTTCAGGCAGCGAAAGCGCCGAGTAGTAGAGCTCGGCGACCTGATCCGGCGGCCCCTCCGGCAACTCGTCGTAGGCCGCAGGGCCAGCCCAGGCCCAAGGTCCCATGAGGATGGCCAGCAGCAGCCCGACCGCACCGCGACCCTGGCCGAGGCTCGTGATTCCCATCATTCCGTCAACACCCCTAGCGAATTTGCGAACAAGGTACATGGACTTCGAGCCGAAAGGAACACTCACTCACTGCCCACAGCCCGCTTGCAACAACCCCGCTTCGAGACGGGGGCGGGATGCCGTGCGAACGCGCACCTTCGGTGCGTACGGTTGGCATTGGAGT
>VXME01000173.1 GCA_009861545.1 Acidobacteriota bacterium
ATCGGGGCGTTCGTCTCGATGTCCATGAGGCCTCGCGCCTCGAAGTGGGTGACGGGGCCGCGCCGCGCGACGACGGTGACGGCGCCGGAGATCTGTTCGGCGTCGATGGCGCGCTCGATCACCGCGCCGATGCGCTGCAGACGCTTCGCGGACAATCCCACGTCCTCGGGCGCCCCGGCGGGCACCTGGGCGCCGGCCGCGGCGACCGCGAGCAGGGAGGCGAGGGCGAACATCGACGACAACCGGAGTACGAAACGGGCTCCGTGACGGGCAGTATCAGCGCGCACCGGCAACTCCTTTGCTCGAGAAATGAACCGCGAGCCGTAGCTTACCGCATCATCGCTGCCGACCCGGTACCGGCTCGACGAATCCGGGGTCCGAGCACGGACAGCGCCGCCGCGGCGGCCACCTTGTGGTCCTTGCGCCACGGCGTTCCCGCCTCCCGGCCGAACCGGGCGATGATCGACGCGACCTCGCGCACGCCGACGCCCATGGCTTCGGCCGCCAGCACCGTCGGGTCGGTCCTGCGCGGATACCGCCGGACCTCCATGCCGATCCCGGCCGCGGCCTCGGCCAGCGACTCGCGGTAGAGCATGCCGTCGGCGGCATACGTCAGGGGACGCGAGCGCAGTACTTCCTCCAGCGAGTCGGGCAGGCGGTCGTACGGACTCGCGGGCAGGATCAGCACCCGGGCGCGACAGCCCGCCAGCAGGGTCGAGAGCGCGGCGCGCGCGTGCTCGGCCACCGACCGCCTCACCCGGTTCACGAGGTCGATTGCCACTCCGATGTCGAGTTCCATAGCCTCGTGATGGTAGGGCGCGCTCGGAAGGCCCTTGTCGATCAGCTCGACGCGCCGCCGATCGAGGAAGACGGGGACGGCGTCCCTTGCCGCGAGGGTGACGAGCTCGGCCCGCCCGTAGTGGTCGGAAGCGCCGATGACGGATTCGGCGAACGACACTACTCGTAGTCCGCGGCCGCCAGCGAGACGCGCACGACCTCGGCGTCGTTGCGCGCGATCACGTGCCGGTTGGCGAACGCCGGGTGCGCCCACAGGACCGGGCGATCGACGCCTCTCCAGCGACCGGAGCCGCCGCCGCGGGTACGGGTCGTGGGCGTCAGCAGGTGCGTGCGGTCGACCTCGTGGTAGCCGACGCGCGAGAAGCGGGCGATGACCAGCTCGCCCGTCTCGACGGAGATGAACGAGCGGTCCTGGTGCCGCACGAGGTGCGAGCTCGCCCAGCGGTCCTCGGGCACGAGCCGGTCGCTCGACCACAGCCGCTCGCCGGTCGCCGCGTCCACGCCGCGCAGCTCGCCGTAGCTGTTGAGCCCGTAGATCGCGTCGCCCACCACGATGGGCGTCGACGTCATGGATCGCTGCACCGGCCGGTCGGTGCGGTTGGGGTTGGCGCCGGTCCAGACCACCCGCGCCGCCGGCCGGTCGGGGTTGAGCGCCAGCATCAGGCCGCCGTTCTCCACCTGCGTGATGAGCAGGAGGCGCCCGCTGCGGACCGGCGTGCCGATGGTCAGCCCGCTGGGGATCGGAAAGTCGTGCTCCCACCAGGTGCGGCCGGTGGCCGGGTCGAGCGAGGTGACCCCGGCCGGGTGCCAGACGATCAACTGCCGCACGCCCCCGGCGGTGGTCACGATCGGCGAGGAGTAGCCCGCTTCCACGTTCGTATCGAGTGCGCGCCACGCCTCGGCGCCCGTCGCCTTGTCGAACGCCACGACCATGGCGTCGGGCTCGCCGCCCAGCAGCGTGATCAGGAGCTCGCCCTCCACGAGCGGCGAGTGCGCGACGCCGTAGACCGGCACCGTGACGTCGTAGTCGGCCGCGGTGTCGATCTGCCAGATCAGATCGCCGCCGGCGGTGTCGAAGCACGACAGCATGCCGGCCGCCCCGAGGATGTAGACGCGGTCGCCGTCGACGGTCGGCGTGGCCCGGGGGCCGGTGGCGAACACCGGGACGATGTTGCGGTAGGTGGCCGGCCATTCGCGCGTCCAGAGGACCGCGCCGGTTTCCTCGTCGAGCGCCACGAGCCGCTCGCGGCCGTCCATCGTGCGGCTGCCCGGCGTCTCCTGGTAGTCGAGGACGAAGACGCGTCCGCCGGCGACGGCCGGTCCGGCGAAGCCGGCGCGCACCGGCGTGCGCCACTTGACGATGAGCCCGTCCTCGGCGAAGCGCTCGACGATACCGGTCTCCTGCCACACGGCGGCCCGGTCGATGCCGCGCCACTGCGGCCAGTCTTCGGCGTCGAGCACGGCGGTCGAGCAGCAGACGGCGGCGCAGGCGAGCGCCGCCGTCATCCGGAAGGGCGTACGATGGTCAGACATCAAGGGACTCCAGATTCTCCCGGGACGAGCGCCGCGGCCATCGTCGGTCCCCCTACGCCAGGACCTCCTTGAACACCTCCATTGCCGCCGCCATCTCTTCCCGGCTGCCGATCGAGATTCGGCAATGCGTGGTGTGCAACGGCGGAAAGTCCCGGCCTACCAGCACCTTGCGCTCCAGGCACGCTTCGCGGAACTCCTGCGCGGGGCGCCCGATGTGGACGAAGATGTGGTTGGTGTTCGAGTCGGGCACGTCGAAGCCCATGTCGCGGAAGGCGGCGATGACGCCGTCGCGAATCTCGGCGTTCTCCTTGACTTCCTTGTCGATGTGCTCCGTGTCCTCGAACGCGGTGATCGCGGCGATCGCGCCCAGCATGTTGACGTCGCCCATGCCCCAGGCGTTGCGGATCTTGGCCAGGGTCTGCTCCTGGCCGAGGCCGTATCCGACACGCAGGCCCGCAATGCCGTGCGCCTTCGAGAAGGAACGGGTGACGAACACGCGCTCGTCCTCCAGGGCCAGGGGCACCGCGGTCTCGATGGCGCCGGGCCGGGCGTAGTTGATGTAGGCCTCGTCGACGTGAATCATGGTGTCGGGCGATTCACGCAGCACGCGGCGCACGAAGCCCTCGACGGCGCCGGGTCCGTGCACCGTGCCGGTCGGGTTGTTCGGATTGCAGAGATAGACCAGACCGGCGCCGCGGGACGCCTCCGCCAGCGCATCGAGATCGATGGCGAGCGAGCTGTCCAGATCCACCTCGATCGTCTTGGCCCCGATCCGCCGGGCGGTGGCCAGGCTGGTCGAGTAGGTGGGCATGGGGGTCACGAAGGCCCTGGTCGCCGAGGAGAATGCCCGCGCGGACCCCTGCAGCAAGGGGGTGGAGCCGGTGGCGAGCTGCACGTTGCCGGTACCGACCTTGTAGTAGTCGGCGATGACCTCTCTCAGCTCGTTGACGTGATCGGGCGAATAGCCGCGGCCCATGCGCTTGTTGGTGTGGGCCTGAATGGCCTGGACCGTCTTCGGGCCGGGGCCGCGCGCGCTCTCGTTCTGGTTGAGCTGGATGACGCCGCCGTCATAGACGCCGGACTTCGCGGCCTCCCGAGTCTGGGCGCTGGCCCGCTTGCCGAACGGTGACGTGCCGGTCAGGGCGCCGGCCGCGGCGCCCAGCGCGATGGTTCCTACGAATCCACGGCGTGTCGTCTTCATTTCGATTCCTCCCCGGGAAGCGATGGCGCCTGCTTCTTCCGCCGCCGGCCGGCGGTGAGCGCCTCGGCACCCGCGCAAGACGCCCCCGTCCCGGTCGTGTCCGTCCGTACGATTCCAGCATTCTATAACGCCTATAATCGCGGGCCATGCGGGCGGCCCGGCGAGGTCGTTCGGAGGGAGAAGCGCCGATGCCGAGACAGACACGCGCGGGACACGGCGGCGGAGCGAGTGACGGTCGGGCGCCGCGGAGGATACGACCGCTCGCCGGCGCCGCGGGTTTGGCCGCTTTCGGGCTGGCGCTCGGCATCGCTGCACCGGCCGCGGCCCAGCCCGCGGCGGGCGGCGCGTTCCTCGACGCGCAGGCCGCAAGCGGACGCACGGCCTACGGCCGCTCCTGTGCCTCCTGCCACGGCACGACGCTGCGGGGCGCGGTTCACGGGCCGGATCTGACCGGTCCGGGCTTTCTGGGCAACTGGGGATCGCAGACCGCGGCGGCGTTGTACGAGTACGTGCGGGCCGAGATGCCGCCGGGGCTCGGCGGATCGCTCCCGAGCGAAACCTACCTGAGCATCGTCGCCTACCTGCTGCAGGTGAACGGCCACGCGGCGGGACCGCGGGCGCTCACCGCGGACGCCGCCGCCATCGTCGGCGAGCCCGGCGCCGCGCCGGCAGGGGGCGCCCCCGCCACGGCGGATGCGTCCGACGCGGCGGCGGCGGACGAGCCCCGTGACGTGGACGCCGTGCCGGCGCGGCGCGCGTTCGTCAACCGCGAGGTCTCCGGCCTCACCCCGGTCACCGACGCGCTGCTCCGGAATCCGCCGGCGGAGGACTGGCTTACCTGGCGGCGCACCCGAGACAACCAGGGCTACACGCCGCTGGACCAGATCGGGCCCGACAGCGTGGCCGGCCTGCGCTTGGCCTGGGCGCTGGCCATGCCCGAGGGCACCAACCAGACCGCGCCGCTCGTCCACGACGGGGTGATGTTCCTGGCGAGTCCCGGCAACGTCGTGCAGGCCCTCGACGCGGCCACCGGCGAGCTGTTCTGGGAGCACCGGCACCAGTATCCCGAGGACGCGGAGAGCCGGCGCGCGACCCGCAGCATCGCCCTCTACCGGGACAAGGTCTACCTGGCCACCTACGACGCGGCCATCGTCGCCCTCGACGCGCGGACGGGCGAGCCGGTCTGGCAGACCACGCGGGCCGACTACCGGAAGGGCTTCGCCCAGACGGGCGGGCCGAGCATCGCGAACGGCATCGTCGTCAGCGGCATCAACGGCTGCGAGCGCTTCGAGGACGAAGGCTGCTTCATCACCGGCCACGACCCGGACACCGGCGAGGAGCTCTGGCGCACCTCGACCATCGCGCTGCCGGGCGACGTCAACAGCGGGACCTGGGGAGACATCCCGCCGCACCTGCGCGGCGGCGGCGACACCTGGATTCCGGGCGCCTACGATGCGGACCTCGACCTCTTCTTCATCGGCACCGCGCAGGCGAAGCCGTGGGTGGCGGCGAGCCGCGGGATGTCGACCTACAACGACGCCCTCTACACCAACTCGACGCTCGCCCTGCACCCCCGCACGGGGCAGGTCGCCTGGTACTTCCAGCACGTGCCGGGCGAGACGCTCGACCTGGACATCGTCTTCGAGCGGGTGCTGGTCGACGTCGACGATCACAAGTGGCTGTTCACGGCCGGCAAGGACGCCATCCTCTGGAAGCTCGACCGGCGCACGGGGGCCTTCGTCGACCTGGCCGAGATGCTGCCCCAGGACATCTTCGATTCGATCGATAGGGAGACCGGCCGCGTGAGCTACCGGCAGGACATTCGCGACGCCGGCGTCGACGACGCGGTGGATGCCTGCCCCAGCCTGTACGGCGGCCACAACTGGCAGGCGTCGGGCTACAGCCCCGAGGCGCAAGTGATCATCTATCCGCTGCACCAGGTGTGCATGACGCTGACCGGCCGTCACGTCGAGCTGGTGGAGGGGGGCGGCGGTCTCGGGGTCTCCGCCATCGAGCTCCACGAGATGCCGGGCACGAACGGCATGCTCGGACGCCTCGCCGCCTACGACGTGCGAACGATGGAGGAGGTCTGGAGCCGCGAGCAGCGCGCCATCTTCCTGACGTCGGTCCTGACGACGGCCACCGGGCTGGCCTTCGTCGGCGACGTCGACCGCTACTTCCGCGCGCTCGACGTGGGCACCGGCCAGGTCCTCTGGGAAACGCGCCTCGGCCAGTCCGGCCACGGGTTCCCGATCTCGTACGCCGCGGGCGGCAGGCAGTACGTCGCGGTCCCGACCGGCGTCGGCATCTTCCGCGGCCTGAGCGGCGTGCTCAGCCCGGACATCTACCAGCCCCCGTCGGGGAACGGGCTCTACGTCTTCGCCCTCCCGGACCGGGCCTCGGCGCCGTAGGGCGGCCCGCACGCGCTGCCGCGCAGGTGGCCGTCCCGGCTGCCCGCTTCGGGTTGCGACTGCTTCGCCGGGAGCCCGGTTTGCACGCCGAGCCTCGCGTCCGGGACCTACCAGGCCGGCATCCGGCGATCGCGCACGTGGGACGACGTGATGCGCCCGAGGCTGGGGGTGCCGGCCTGCCGCATCACCATCCGCAGCTCACTGTCCAGGATGTCGAGCGCCGTCTCGACGCCGGGCTGCCCGAACGCGGCGAGGCCGAAGATGTAGGGGCGTCCCACGCCCACGGCCGTCGCGCCGAGGGCCAGGGCCTTGAAGATGTCGGTGCCGCGGCGGAAGCCCCCGTCGACGATGATCGGGGCGCGCCCGGCCACGCCCGCCGCCACCTCGGGCACGCACTCGACCGACGAGCGCAGGCTGTTCTCCATGCGGCCGCCGTGGTTCGAGACCCAGATGCCGTCGGCGCCGCACTCCAGCGCGAGCTCCGCGTCCTCGCGCGTGACGATGCCCTTGAGCACCACCTTCATGGAGGTGGCGTCCTTCAGCCGCTTGACGTAGTCCCAGGTGGCGATGCGTCCGTCGAGCTGCGGCGGCCCCAGCGGCGGCGTGGTCGTCATCGGCTTCCCGTCGGGGTTGATCGTCGAGCCCAGGAAGCCGGGCAGCGCGAGGCCTTGGTCGTCGGGGTTCAGCGTGTGGCAGGTGCCGCAGAACGCGCGGTCGCGGCGCCGGGCGCGCGCGTGCACGATGCGCTTGCCGCCGCCCTGGCTGTCGATGGTCCAGGCCAGCACGGGGGAGCCGGCCGCCTCGGCGCGCTTGATCATGGCCAGCGTCCGGCTCCAGTCGGGGTCGCGGTAGAGCTGGAACCAGACGGGCCCGCCGCGGGCCGCCGCAACGTCCTCGATCGGCTGGCTCGCCGCGTTCGAGAGCGTCATGATGTGCCCGCGGGTGTTGACCGCGCGGGCCACCTCCACCTCGCCGCCCCGGTGGAAGGCGCTGAGCGCGCCGCAGGGGCAGAGGAGGATCGGGGAGTGCGCGCTCGACCCGAAGAGCGACACCGACATGTCCATGCGGCTGATGTCGACCAGGCGCCGGACGCGGAGCTGATACTGCGTGAACCCTTCCCGGTTCGCGCGGTACGTCGCCTCGTCCTCGGTGCCGCCGAGGAACGCCACGTGCCCGTAGTGCAGCTTCTCCTTGGCGACGGCCTCGAAGTCGAAGACCGTCAGCGCCTCTTCCGGCGACGCGATCAGCTCGCCAGCGGGGCCGCCCTCCCGGAACGGTTCCTGGCCGAGCGCGTGGAGGAGCTTCGGAGAGAGCGTGACGTACGGCAGGGCGGGGCTGGCGGCCAGCATCCGCAGGAACTGACGCCGGTCGGTGTGCGGGGCGCTCGGGTTGGGCATGTCACGCTCCTTTGGACATCGAGCCTTCACAGTATCACGCCGGATCGAACAGGACGCGGTGCCGGTGGCCAACCCGTAGCAGGCCGTCCGGGCTCCACTCGGCCGTATCGGTCGCAAGGTCGTGAATTGCGGTACTCTCTTGGCCGGGAGCTCGACTCCGCGTTTCGGATTCCGCAACGTGCCCACCAGACTGGTTGCCGGCTTCGGTGCCGCGCTGTGCGCCCTCGCGTTCTCGTTCTCGGGCCCGGCTGCGCTGGCCCAGGAACCCGGGGAACCTCGGGCCTACGTCAGTGTTGGAATAGCCGGTGCCTTTCCCGGAAGCGCTCGCTTCTCGGACGGCGAGGACGCCGGCCACGCCAACCTCTACGACCGGCCGGACCTGTTCACGCAGGGGGACTTTGCCGGCGCGCCGCAGTCGCACGCCGCCGCCGGCTATCGCGTCGCATCGCGCCTGCGCACCCAACTGGAGGTCACGATGGGTTGGGCGCACCAATACCGTGGCAACGCGAACTATGACCGGTCGGGCGTCGTCCAGCCGTCCTCGGCGGAGTTCCGCGGATGGCAGTTGTTGGCCATCGGCTTCTACGATTTACCGGCGTGGCGGTTGGGAGGGACACTGCGGGTCGAGCCGTATCTGGGCGGAGGCGCCGGCGTCACCGGCTACCGTCTGGACGACTTCCGGCAGGAGTTTCCCGAGCCCGAGAATCCGGACGGAGGCCTTCGGCGGGGGCCCGCCGCCGAGGTTCCGTACACCCGTCTGCCGCCGGGTCGCGGCCGGACCCGGACGGCGATGCTCGCGGCCGGCGTGGCACTCCCCATCACCGGCCGCGTGCGGCTCGATGTCGGCTATCGTTACACGGATGCCGGCGCTGTCCGCACCGACCCGGGCAACATCCTCGTAGTCCGCTACGGACGCGACGGCGGGCGCCGGGAGATCGGCGTGCCCATCAACGAGACGGCCGCCGACTTCCGGATGCACACACTGCTGGCGACGCTGCGGTTCGGGCTCTGACCAGGACCGCTCGCCGGCTATCTCCTGGCGCCTTGGCGCGAGGAGACGGTGGGTCCGACCGGCTCGGCATCACGAGCAACTTCACGTTGACGCCGGCGGAGATCGCCGAGGTCGTGGCCGGCGGATTCGAGGCGGCGCAGAGCGTGCGGAACTACCGCTTCTTCACCAACGCCTTTTCCACGACGTCGCAGGGCATCGACGTCGTCTCGACCTGGACGCCGCTGGCGCTGCGCGGGAACACGGTCATAAGCGCCGTGTTCAACCACACCGACACCGAGGTGACGGACAACGCCCGGGGTCTGCTCGACGGCCGGCGGCTTGCGGAGTACGCCTACGCCCTGCCGCGCACCCGCTGGAAGGTCGGCGTCACGCAACGCGTCGGGCGGGCGAGCCTGCTCGGCCGCCTCAGCTGCTACAGCGGCTGGTACGACTACGACAGCGGACGCGGAACGGTCTTCGATTCGTCCGGCGGCCTGGAGCAGGGCTTCTTCGACGGCCGGCCGATCGTCGACCTGGAGCTGAGCCTTCCCCTCGGACAGGGAACGACGCTGGCCGTCGGGGGCCAGAACGTCTTCGATACCTACTCGCAGGTGTCCGTCATTGCCAATGCGGTCGGCGAGCAGTACAGCGAGTACATGCCGTGGGGCTACAGCGGCGCTCTACATACTACGTGCGCATCGGTTACGACTGGGGTGGCTGAGGTTTCAACGACACGGGCTCCGGGCTCCGCTCGCAACTCACCGGCAGACGGTCTTGCCGTCGACGATCTGCGTCTTCGGATCACTCGGGGGCATCCCGGCCGTAGTCGCTGGATGTGAAGTCGATCGGAGCGTCGACCTCACGCGCCGGCAGATCGAAATCGACGGCATCGTCGCCGACGATGCGGCGGATCATCGCGCCGGCCGGCTCCACGTCCACGACGGCGTCGGCCAGGATGCGACGCACGGCCTCTTCCACGGACAGGCCGTCGCGCTGCGCCCGCATCTTCAGCCGCCGGAAGACCTCGCCGTCCAGACGGCGTACGCTCAAGCTCGCCATGGTTTCGCTCCGCTGGTTCCCTTGAAAAATGCTAGCACAATCCGTCTAAGTGCTTGCAGTCGACGACGACGGCGACGCTCAAAGCCGCGGTGACCGCGCAGAACCCCGAGATCATCGCCGACAGGCAAGATTTCGTCGCTATTCCCTGGTAGTCATGGGGAAAGCCGGCTCCTCCGATTGGCGCACCAACGTCCCTGACCCGGAAGATGCAGGCGCATGGACGCGAGGCCGAACTGCCGCGGCACTTCCGATGCGACGAAGGGCGACCATGGAAGAGTCCCGACCTGTTCAGAATCGCCTCGCTGACGTCTTGTACATTGAGAGTTGGATCCGGTGGACGCGGCAGGCGGTTCTGGCTGCGGGCGCCAACCGGACTGTACGAGGAGGTGTGCCCGATGGGTAGCGAGAGTCGCGACGATTCCTTCGTCGACTCGGCGGCCGCGCTCACGCTGCGGCAGCAGGTCTCGCAATGACCGAACGATCTGAAGGCCGCGCTGGCTTGAGGCTGTGAGGGTGCGCAGCATGGACATCGGCAGTCTGGTCTACGACCGCCCCGACCTGGGCCGATTCAAGGTGCACCGTTCCACCATGGTGTCGCGGCCCATCCACGAACTCGAGCGTCAGCGGATCTTCGACCGCTGCTGGCTCTACCTGGGACACGAGTCGGAGGTGCCTACTCCCGGCGATTACGCGCGGCGAGTGGTCGCCGAAAGGCCGCTGTTCTTCGTCCGCACCCGCGACGGCGAGGTGGCGGCGTTCCACAACACGCGAGTACCTGGCCGGGGCCGCCGAATACCTCGACATGGCCGTCACCATTCGTGTGTTCCAGCCTACCGGCCCCGCCGGCATGGACGTCACGGCGTGGGAGATGGCCCCCACCGGGGAAGCCGGCGCCAGGCTGCGCCGCCGCCTCGATTCGTTCCTGACCTTCCTGGGACCGGGCGGATTCGCCACGCCGGACGACATCGAAGCCCTGGAGTCGTGCCAGCAGGGATTCCGTTCGGGCGGCGTCGAGTGGTCGGATCTTTCCCGCGGGTTGCACCGCGAGCCGCACGCGAACGACGAGTTGCAGATGCGCTGCTTCTGGCGGCGCTGGCAGTCGCTAATTGCCGGAACACCGCACGTCGAGCAGTACGAAATGGGACTACCGCCCGGCGCGGTCCCGGAGTCTCCAACGTCATGGTGACGATGGTGGAAGGTGACGAAATCGAGGCCACCGCCGCGGTTGCCGTTTGGCGCTTTCGCGCGGGCGAATCACGGCGCCTTGAGCATCATCTTCTGAGATCAGCGCCGTGTTCAACCACACCGACACCGAGGTGACGGACCACGACAAGGGTCTGCTCGACGGCCGCCGGATCGCGGAGTACGCCTACGCCCTGCCGTGCAAATACCGTCTTGTTGTTTCATACCGAGCCGAGAAGTGCGACGGTAGGCTGAATGGCGACAGGGCAGAGCCTCGCCTTAAACAGATGACGGACCAGCGCCTGCGGGTGCCCCCGTGCCCCCGCCGAACCAGCGGGCACGCGTGGCGCCTGGCACGCGAGCGTTCGACGAGGGAGTGCGAGGCCGATGTCTGCCAAGCCTGCGCTCTGGTACGGCTGACCTCGTACCGCACGGGGCAGGTCGTGCGCTACGTGACAGCGGAGCCGATGCCGGCCGGGACCGAGCACACTTCGGGCGGAGGCGAGCTGCCCTCGGTCGCTCTGACAACCCGGTTCCTGGTGCTGTGCCAGCACTACGGCTCCGAAACGCTCGCGGTCCACATCGTGGCCGCAGGGCGCAGTACCGGAATATCGAACCTGCCGCCAGGCGACGACTGGACGAAATGGGACAGGGAGCAGTTGCGAGCGGCCATCGACTACCTCGAACAGAAACGCAGGGGGCGGTAGGCAGCCGACGGTGCCGCCGTCGGGAAACGGCCTGTCGCCGGGCGCCTGCAGTTGCGGCGGCAAGGCCGACAACGAGCCCAAGCAGGCGTCCGGCGCGCCGGAACTCGGCGACGCACCGTGTTCTCTCAGTTGAGAATCTCGGCCAGCGCCCGCCCGAACGCGTGCGCGGTGGCCGCGCGCGCCGAGCGGGGCGACGCCAGCATCGACGCCGTGAACGCGAGCACGCGCGACGATGAGTCCGAGCCCGCCGCAAAGCCGGCGCCGGGAGCGAGGTGCCGACGCCGAATGCGCCCCGCCACCTCCTCGATGTCGCCCCCCGCGAACGGATGCTCGCCCGACACCATTTCATGCAGCATCACGCACAGCGACCAGAGGTCGTCGGCCTCGTCGGCCGCGCGGCCGGACAGCACCTCGGGCGACTGATAGGCCAACGTCCCGCCCATCGTGGCGGCGTCGTTGGCCGCGCGAGCCAAACCGAAGTCCAGCAGCTTCGGCGACCCGCCGGACGTGAACCCGACGTTGCTCGGCTTGACATCCCCGTGCAGATAGCCCGCGTCGTGCAGTGCCGCCAGGGCATCGGACAACAGGGCGGCCGCGGCGACCGCCTGCGGCGCCGGCAGCGGGCCGTGCCGCAACCGGTCCTTGAGCGTGCCGCCGGCCAGGAACTCGACGACGAGGAACGGACGGCCCCGCCAGGACTCGACGCCGTAAATCTGGACCACCGCCGGATGTGTCACCGTCGCCATGGCCCACGCTTCCGGCTTCATTCCCATCAGCCGCGAGGCCGACATGCCCGTCAGCGTCTTGACCGCGACGTCGCGCTCGAGCCGGAGGTCGCGCGCCAGATACACTGCGCCCATTCCACCGCGGCCCAGGCGCCGGATCAGTCGATACTTGCCGGCGAGAAGCTTGGGGACCTCGGCCTCGACATACGCCGACCCGCAGTCGCAAGCCGGCGAGTCGGCGGTGTCGGTCACGGCGCGGCACACGGGGCACTCGTGCGCCGCCGCCGCCTCCCGCGGCCGGGCGCCCGGTCCGCGTGTAACGTGCAGGCGCGCGACCGCCAGCCCCGCGGCCGCCCCCAGCGCCTCGAGGAACGGCACGTCGACCGAGCGCACGATCCGGCCGTCGAGGCGACGCCCCACCACCACGACGCCGAACAGCTCCGCGCCGGGTCCGGGCACCGGCACGATCGCATCTGCCCCGGTCTCGATCACCCACGCCGCATCGTCAGGCGGCAGCAAGGCGAAGATCGACGTCCTGTCGCCCGGATGGACGCGCAGCGACCCGCCCGCCGTCTCCAGGATGTGCAAGATGGCCGACGCGCGCGCCAGCGGCGCCATCTTGTCGTCCGGCGCGCGGAAGTCATCCGCTTCCGTGTCGGTGTCGGTCGTGAGCAGCAGGACGGCAGGCGCACCGCAGCCGCGCGTCGCCGTCCGGTGCACCGTTCGGTTGACCGTCGTGATCCGCCCGACCCTGGCCAACGTCGCCGCCGCGTGGGCCAGCACCGCTCTTTGGTCCGTGGTCTCCGGAAAAATCCAGGCGTCGAGACGGAGCAGGAGTTGCTCGCGGCCGACGACCAACAGCAGCATGAGCGCGAGGGCGGCTGCGAGAGACTGCGCCAGCGGATCCGCGATGACCGCCCCCACCGTACGCTCCGGACGGCTCGCCATCAGCCACCCCAGCGCCACCATTGGCGCCACGGCAGCCATGCCGAGCAGGTGGGGGCGCAGCAGCAGCCGTCGGTAGAACGCCCGGACCACCTCGCGCAGGTGCGGCACGCGCACCGCGAGCATCGCATACCAGAGCAGGACCATCCCGGGAAAACGCATCAGCCCGATCACCGTCACCGATGGCGTCCATTCATAGGTGAACAACCAGTTCTCCCCCGGCGAGAACACAGCGATCACGTCGTAGGTCAGCGCCGAGCCCACGTACAGCACAAACCCACCGCTGAACACCAGGACGCGCCTTGCCTCGTCGGCCGGCGCCGAGCGCGCGCGCAGCCCGACGACCGCGAACGCCGCGAGCGCCGACAGATGCAGAGCAGGGATGGTCGCATCGCCGACCGGGAAGACTATCGCCGTTCCGTACCCCGCCGTCGCGAGCTCGAACGATAGAGCGAGCGCGACCCACATCGTGCAGCCGACCCCCAGGCTGACCGGCACCATGCGGCGCGTGAGGCCATCGAGCCGGGTCCGGCGGCGGATACGCGGACACTCGCGAGCGAACGCCCAGAGGAAGGCGGGCGCGAACAGGAACGGCAGTACGTAGACGTGAGCGAGCAGCTTGGCCGGCGCGGGCGCTTCCAGGGCAAACCCGTCGATCAGGTGAGGCTGAATCTCCCACACAGACGCGTACACCATGTGTAGCGGCGCCAGCGTGGCCTTCAGCAGGAAGAACCCCCCGAGCAGCCATGCCCGTTGGTCGCCGCGGCCGGCCAGCAGCAGCACGCAGGCGGTCGCGACATGCCCGAGGAACAGGGTCGTCAGGAAGACGGCAAGCTCGCCATGTGCACCTCGGTAGTCGTTCCATGTCGATGAGAGCACCAGCAGTGCCGCCGCCACGTCGAGAGCGGCGATGGCGAGCAATGCGTGGAGGACGCGGCGAACCCGGGCGCCGGCGAACGGCTCGGTGCTCGTCGGCGGCCCGCTCCGCAGCGCAGCGTCAGCGGCAGGTCGACCCGCGAAGATGGCGCCGAGGCTGCGCAGGCTGTCGAGCACGCGACGATTGGCGGGCGTAGCGAGCCCGGCGCACCGCTCCCACTCGACCTCCTGGTCCAGCGTGAGCGCGTCGGCCACGTCGGTGACCAGATCGTCGCGACCGCTGTTACCCATCGCATGTTGCCTTTGTTCGGTCTGCTCGCCGGCGCGCGGCAGCACCGCGCGCCGCGTCCATCCGAATGACGGCTCTCGTGTAGATAGGACGTCGGCGGGCGGATTCTGAACACGCGGGCTCGCGTTACGAATCCGCGATGGCGTTGCTCAGCCGGATCACCGCCCGCCGCAGCGCCATCCGCGCGGCGGCGGGACTGGGCAGGCGTTCGAGGAGGGCGAGTTGCTCGTCGCTGTATCCCAGCTCCCCGCGACCGACGATCAGCCGGCGCTCGCGGGCCGTCAGGCGCCCCAGGCAGTGCAGGTAGCGCTTCCAGGTCTCCTCGTCGACGAGCTGCCGGTATTGCGGCGCCGCATCGTCCGTGTACCGGACCGACGCGTCCGGCGCGATGCTGTTCCGACGACGGGCCGCGCGCCGCAACTCGTCACGGATTCGGTTCTCGACCGCGCGGCGAAGGTAGGTTCGCAACGCGCTGGCCTGTCTCGCCTCGAAGCCGCCGAGCCGCGCGAACGTCTGCCGCAACGTGTCCTGGACCAGGTCGCTCGTGTCGATGGCGCCGCGCATCCGCTGCGGCAAGCGGCCGCGAGCCCACCGCCGAAGCCACGGTGTGTACCGTTCGAGCAACGCGCCGGCCGCCGAGCGGCTCCCCGTTCTGACCCGCTCGAAGAGGCGCCGCTCGGAACTGGAACTGCTGCGGTCAGGCTCGTTCACGGCTTCCTGAGACAGGCCGGGTTCACGGGCGCACGACCGCGGGCGGGGCGCTGCCGAACTCGGTCGGCGCCTCGAACCCGAGCCGCGGCGCCGACATGTCGGCCGCTTCCTCTTCCTTCACGTGCATCAGGCCCGCCCTCGGTCCGATGGCCGATCACCAATCGGCCTGGTGGTGGGAAACGGGTTGCAACGATGGAGTCGTGCATCTTCACGCATGGACGTAGCGCGAATTCTACAGGACCCGAAAGATGCAGGGCGCATGGACGCGAGGCCGAACCGGCGCCGGCACTCCCGATTCGACGAAGGGTGGCCATGGAAGAGTCCCGACCTGTTCAGAATCGCCTCGCTGACGTCTTGTACTATTGAGAGTTGGATCCGGTGGACGCGGAGGGCGGTCCTGGCTGCGAGCGTCGACCGGACTGTACGAGGAGGTGTGCCCGATGGGTAGCGAGGGTCGCGACGATTCCTTCGTCGACTCGGCGGCCGCGCTCACGCTGCGGCAGCAGGTCTCGCAATGACCGAACGATCTGAAGGCCGCGCTGGCTTGAGGCTGTGAGGGTGCGCAGCATGGACATCGGCAGTCTGGTCTACGACCGCCCCGACCTGGGCCGATTCAAGGTGCACCGTTCCACCATGGTGTCGCGGCCCATCCACGAACTCGAGCGTCAGCGGATCTTCGACCGCTGCTGGCTCTACCTGGGACACGAGTCGGAGGTGCCTACTCCCGGCGATTACGCGCGGCGAGTGGTCGCCGAAAGGCCGCTGTTTTTCGTCCGCACCCGCGACGGCGAGGTGGCGGCGTTCCACAACACGTGCCCCCATCGGGGCGCCCTCGTGTGCCGGACCGACCGCGGCAACGCCGAGGCGTTCCAGTGCTTCTACCACGCCTGGACCTTCGACACGTCCGGCGCTCTGACCGGACTGCCGGGTGGCGACGGGTACGGCCCGGATTTCGACCGCGGCGAAATGGGGCTGCGGTCGCCGCGCTTCGACAGCTACCGGGGCTTCGTCTTCGTCTGCTTCGACCGCGAGACCGAGCCCCTGCGCGAGTACCTGGCCGGGGCCGCCGAATACCTCGACCTGGTGGCCGACCAGGACGCCGTCGGGATGCGGGTCGTCGCCGGCTCGAACCGCTACAGCATCAAGGCCAACTGGAAGCTGCTCGCCGAGAACAGCGTCGACGGCTACCATACGCCTTTCGCCCACCGGAGCTTCTTCGACTACCTGGCCGGCGCCGGCGGGGGAAACCCGACAGCCGTCGGCGACCGCCGGGGGTTCGGTCGTTCCCTCGGCAACGGACACGGCGTGATGGAGGTCGACGCTGCCTTCGGGCGGCCGGTCGCCATGTGGCATCCGTGTTACGGCGAGGATGCCCGCGCCGAGATCGAGAGCATCAAGGACGAACTCATCGCCCGCCACGGGCTCAACAAGGCGCTTCGGATGTGCGAGAAGTCCCGCAACCTGCTGATATTCCCCAATCTGATCATCAACGACATCATGGCCGTCACCATTCGTGTGTTCCAGCCTACCGGCCCCGCCGGCATGGACGTCACGGCGTGGGAGATGGCCCCCACCGGGGAAGCCGGCGCCAGGCTGCGCCGCCGCCTCGATTCGTTCCTGACCTTCCTGGGACCGGGCGGATTCGCCACGCCGGACGACATCGAAGCCCTGGAGTCGTGCCAGCAGGGATTCCGTTCGGGCGGCGTCGAGTGGTCGGATCTTTCCCGCGGGTTGCACCGCGAGCCGCACGCGAACGACGAGTTGCAGATGCGCTGCTTCTGGCGGCGCTGGCAGTCGCTCGTTGCCGGAACACCGCACGTCGAGCAGTACGAGCAGGGACTACCGCCCGGCGCGATCCCGGAAACCGCCCCGTCCCCCGAGTCGACCAGGGGCGCGGAATAGTCCGCTGGCGAGAGCAAGGAGCGGAGCATGGAACCCAAGTCCACTCCGGCCCAGCCGTTCGCGGCCGGACTTCCGGGCGACGCCGCCTCGCTGCTGTTGCAGCTCGAAGTCGAGCAGTTGCTCTATCTGGAAGCGCGGCTGCTGGACGATTGGAGCTTGGACGCTTGGCTGGCGCTGTACACTCCGGACGCGCGCTATGTGGTCCCCACGACCGACCTGCCGAAGGGCGACCCGGGATCCGACCTCGTGTTCATCGACGACGACCGCGACCGGATGGCAGCCCGGGTCGTCAGGCTGCAGGGCCGCCACGCCCACCGCGAGTACCCCTGGTCGCGCACCCGCCGGTTCGTCTCCAACGTCATGGTGACGATGGTGGAAGGTGATGAGATCGAGGCCACCGCCGCGGTTGCCGTCTGGCGCTTCCGCGCGGGCGAATCCGCTCCCTACGTCGGGCGTTACGACGTGCGCCTGCGCCGGGTGGGCGGACGCCTGCGCCTGTGCCGCAAACGCGCCGTCCTGGACCAGGAGACCCTGTCCGATCACGGCGCCTTGAGCATCATCTTCTGAGAATGCACGAGGGTCGTCGTGACCGTGGTGACCCTATGGCTCTTTTTCGGCTGAAGCCGCTGTTCCTGCTGGGTCTGGCCCTGTGGTGCTACGCTCCTACGCTGGCGCAGGACCGGCAACCCGAACCCCTGCCATCGGCCAGGCAGGCCGGGCACGGCGAAACGGATCACAGGCGTGAGCCGGATTCGCCTGGCGGCCATCCCGCACAAGACGATTCGGCGCCGGCACCGCCGCCGCAGTTCGACGAGGAGGTCGTCGTCGTCGGCAGCCGCGCGCAGCCGCGGTCGGTCACCGACTCGACCGTGCCGATCGATGTCATCCCCGCCACCGACGTGCGCCAGGGCGACTCCAATCTGGCCAACCAGTTGCGCGTGCTCCTGCCGTCCTTCCATATCAATCCGCAGGAGGACGGCGCCGCCGTCGTCCGGCCTGCGAGCCTGCGGGGTCTGGCGCCCGACCATACGCTGGTGCTCGTCAACGGGAAGCGGCGTCACCGCGGGGCGGAGATCGCCTGGCAGGGCAGCGGCGTGGCCGACGGCGCGCAGGGACCGGACATCTCGACCATACCCGCGATCGCCTTGCGGGGAATCGAGGTGTTGCGCGACGGCGCGGCGGCCCAGTACGGCTCGGACGCCATCGCCGGCGTGCTGAATTTCCTGCTGAAGGACGACCGCGACGGCGGCAGCGTCGAATTGAGCAGCGGGACGCATGCCGCGGGGGACGGCCGGGGATACGGCGTCGCCGCCAACACGGGCCTGCCGCTCGGCCGGACCGGCTTCGCCAACCTCAGCCTCGAGTACGGCAACACGGCCTCCACGGACCGGAGCGTGCAGCGGACGGACGCGGCGGGCCTCATCGCGGCCGGAAATCGTCACGTCGGCGACCCAGCCCAGCAATGGGGAGCCACGCAAGTCGACGACGATCTCAAGCTCCTCGCCAACCTCGGCCACCTGTTCGCCAACGGCGCGCAGGCGTACGGCCACGCGAACTACGCGCGCCGGGATGTGCTCACGTTCTTCTACTACCGGAATCCCAACACGCGGAGTGGCGTGTTCAGCAACGACGGCGGCCGGACGCTGCTCGTCGGCGATGTGCTGGCCGCGCGCGGCGACGGCTCGGCGCACTGCCCCCCGGTGGCGATCACGAACAACGCGCCCGAGCCGGCTGCGCTCGCGCAGGTCTTCGACGACCCGCACTGCTTTTCTTTCCAGGAGCTGTTCCCGGGCGGGTTCGCGCCGCGATTCGGCGGTGTTGCCCGCGACGCCTCGGTGGTCGGCGGCGTACGCGGACAGCTCGCCGGCGGCGTGCTCTGGGATGCGAGCGTCACGGCGGGCGCGAACACCGCGGACTTTTCCATCCGCAACACGGTCAATGCCTCGCTCGGTCCCGCGTCGCCCACGACGTTCGATGTCGGTCTCTACGGGCAACGGGAAGTCGGTGTCAATCTCGACCTGAGCCGTGCCTTGACCGACCGGGTTCATCTCGCCGGCGGTGGCGAATGGCGCAACGAGCAGTTCCGGATCGGCCTCGGCCAGCCGGAGTCCTGGCGCCAGGGTCCATACGCCGCCCAGGGCTTCAGCGTCGGTTCCAACGGGTGGCCGGGATTCAGCCCGATCGCCGCCGGCCGTTGGGACCGCGCCAACGCCGCCGTGTACGGCGATGTCGAGCTTCGTGGCGAGCGCAACTGGGTCGTCGGGGCGGCGGCCCGGTTCGAGCATTTCGCCGACTTCGGCGCGACCCTGAACGGCAAGCTCTCGGGCCGTGTCCCGCTCTCCGGGCGCGTCGCGTTGCGTGGCAGCCTGAGCACGGGATTCCGGGCGCCGACCCCGGGCCAGCAGAACGCGTTCAACGTGTCCACCCAGTACGTGTTCGCGCTTCACGACCTGGTCAACAACGGCACGATTCCCTCGACCTCGGCGGTCGCCCGGTTGCGCGGCGGTCGACCCCTGACGCCCGAGCGAGCCGTCAACGTCAGCGTCGGCGCCGTGGCCGGCGGCGGCCCGTTCACGCTGACCGCCGACTACTTCCGCATCGATCTGTCCGATCGACTGACGCTGAGCCGGCTGTTCGCGCTCGATGCCGCCGAAGTCGACCGGCTGCTGGCGGAGGGGATCACGAGCGCCCGCAATCTGGCGAACTTTCGCTTCTTCACCAACGACCTGGAAACCCGGACGCAGGGGCTCGACCTGGTCACCGCCTGGACGCCGCCGTCCCTCGGCGGGTCAACGGCGCTCAGCGTGCTCTTCAACTACACCGCTACCGCTGCCACCGACTTCAATCCGGCGCTGCTGAATCCCGACCGATTCGCCGACAGGATTCGGCTGCTGGAGGAGGCGCTGCCGAACACGCGCTGGAACGCCACGCTCGAGCAGGACGTCGGTCGCGGGACGCTGCTCGGCCGCCTGAGCTACTACGGCGGATGGTTCGACCGGCGGGACGTGCGACGCTACCGCGGCAAGCCGATCCTGGACGTCGAGGCCGCTTGGCCCATAAGCGAGGCCGTCTCGCTCACGATAGGCAGTCGGAACGTCCTGAACACCTATCCGGACGACAATCCCAACCCAGGCAGGCTCGGGAACCGCTATCCGCCCTCCACGCCATTCGGCTTCAACGGTGGGTTCTACTACGTGCGCCTTGGGTACCGGTGGCGGACGGCGGGCTGAAGCCCTCGAACTGTTCAAACAACCGAGACCACTTCATCCGCAGCGAGGATATCGACGTGCTTGTGACTACCGTGTCGTTCCTGGGCTTCACCCTGCTGGTCGCGGTTATTTCCTATGCCTGCACGCGACGCGACCGGATGACGACCTGGGACGCGTACTTCCTTGGAGGCCGCAGCCTGTCGGCTTGGGTCATTGCGGGCTCGCTGATGCTCACCAACCTCTCGACGGAGCACCTGATCGGTCTGAACGGGGACGCCTTCAACCACACCATCGCCGTCACCGCCTGGGAGACGACCGCGGCGATCGCGATGGTCGCGACCGCGCTCTTCTTTCTGCCCCGCTACTTGCGCATGGGCCTGTCGACGATACCGGAGTACCTTGCCGCCCGCTACGACAGGGCCATCGGCGTGATCGCCGCGAGCGTGTTCCTGTTCTCGTACGTGCTCGCGATCCTGCCCGTTGTGCTGCTGTCCGGGGCCACCGGCATCGACAGCCTGTTCGGCTTGCAGGAGGCGTTCGGCCTGAACCAGGCGCAGGTGATCTGGCTCCTCGTCTGGGGCGTGGGAACGCTGGGCTCGCTCTACGCGATTCTCGGGGGCCTGAAGGCGGTCGCGATCTCGGACACGATCAATGGCGTCGGGTTCCTCGTGGGAGGCCTGCTGATCCCGCTGCTGGCGCTGATCCAGATCGGAAACGGGAATCCCTGGATCGGGTTGGAGACCGTGTACGTGGAGGAGCGTCCGAAGTTCGACATCACGGGCGACGAACCGGGGTCGTTCCTGCCATTCGGCGCCTTGTTCACGGGTATGGTCGTCAATCAGGTCTTCGCCTGGTGCACCGGCCAGCAGTTCATCCAGCGCGGCCTGGGAGCCAGGAGTCTCAAGGAAGGGCAGAAGGGAGTCCTGATCGCAGCGTGCTTCAAGCTGGTGGGCCCTCTCGTCGTCGTGCTGCCGGGTGTGATCGCGTACCACATGTTCAAGGACACGCTAGGGCCCGAGGACTACCTGCTGGCCTACCCCACGCTCGTGAAGGCGGTCCTGCCGGACTGGCTGACCGGCTTCTTCGCCGCGGTCATGGTCGGTGCCGTGCTGAGCACGTTCAACAGCGTGCTGAACTCGTCGGCCACGCTGTTCTGCCGCGACATCTACGGTGCGGTCCTGCGGCCGGGCGCCTCCCAGCGCGAGTTCGTCCGTGCGGGCCGCGCGTGCAGTATCGCGCTTGCCGTGGCCGCAATGCTCGTCGCGCCGATGCTCGACACGTCGGGCAGCCTGTACAACTATCTGCAGACGATCAACGCGGCGTTCTTCGGTCCGATGCTTGCCGTGATCCTGCTCGGCATGTTCTCGGCGCGCGTCTCGGCGTTCGCGGCCAAGGCGGGCCTGGTCGGCGGCCCGGTCCTGTTCTTCCTGATGGTCTTTACGTTCGACGATCCCGTGCAGTCGTTCCTGCAGGGCGTATTGGGGACGAACGACGAAATCCACTTCCTGCATTTCCTCGCAATCGTCTTCGTGGTGGTGGTCGCGTTCATGCTGGTGTCTGCGAGACTCCGGCCCGCCCGAAGCCGTGACGCGGAACCTGGCGCGGCACCGGTGGACATGACGCCCTGGAAGCACGCGACAGCGATGGGCGTCTTCGTGAGCGTCTGCTCGATCGGCTGCTATCTCCTGCTCGCGCAGTGAACAGGACGTTGACGCGCCGCTGTGCGTTCTGGCTCTGCCGCAGTCGGCGCGAGACAACAACGCCGGGGCCTGCGCACGGTGAGGGAACCCGATGGGCCCTGATTCCCGTGGTTCAACCTCGGAGCGGCATCTGCTGGAGCGTGCGCGTCGGGGGAGCCACCCGGCGGTCGACGTACTGTTCGAGCGGTACAGGTTGTGGCTGCGGCGCTGGGCGCGAGGCCGCCTGCCGCGCCGGGCGCGCGGGGCCGTCGACACCAGCGATCTGGTGCAAGAAACGCTGCAGCGCACGTTTGCGCACCTGACGTCGTTCAAGTCCACCCAGGCCAGGGCGTTGCGCGTCTACCTCCGGCGCGCCGTCGAGAACCGGATCCGGGACGAGATGCGGCGCGCGACGTTCCGCCAGGGCGTCATCCTGCCGGAAGGCACGGTTCGTACCTCGGACGCCTCGAACCCGCAGCGGCAGCTCATCGACGACGAGACCTGGCGGCTTTACCTCGACGCGGTGAAGCGGCTGCCCGATCGCGACCGCCGCCTGGTGGTGGCCCGAGCCGAGCTGGGGTACAACAGCGCGCAGCTCGCGTTCCTCGAACGGCTGTCGAGCCCGGCCGTCGCACGGGTGACCCTGCGGCGTGCGATGCTGCGGCTGAGCGCCCTGATGTCGGATGAATGAGGACGATCGCGACGACCTCGTCTCCGAGGTGGCCGATGCCGTCGCCTGGAACGAGGAGGTGGACTGGGATCGGTGTGCGAGACGTGCCGCTCCAGCCCGCCGCCGGATGCTCGACAACCTGCGCGCGCTGGCCCCGGTCTTCGCAACCGGCGACGCGGCGGGAGCCGATTCGGCGGCGTCGGTGCGGGCCGCCGAGCCTGCCGCCGGCGGATTCGTCCACCGTGCGGTGGCCGTGCTCTTCGGCATCGCCGTGCTGGAGCTGGCGGCGGCGGTCGTGCTGCTGCCCTGGCGCTGGGGCGAGTACCATCGGGCCCACGGCGACGTTGCTGTCTACGTCTCGATCCTGCTCGCCGGGCACGGCGCAAGCGCCGTCCTGCTGCTGTTCGCGGGCCGTCGCGAGCGGCGGACCTGGCTCCTCGGGGGCTACTTCCTCTTCCGGGCCACGCTGGCCCCCCTGCACATGCTCCCGGCCTTCCTGGGGCAGATGCCGCCGGCCGACCTGCTGCAGGGGGCCGTCTGGGAGATCCCGTGGCCGACCATGGCGGTGCTGCACCTGTGCGGATTGCCGCTGGCGCTGGCGATACCGCCCGCCTTCCTGTGGGCGTTCGCCAGAGAGTGCCCGCGGGTGCATCGGCGCACCCGGCTCGACGACCTGGCGCGCCGGATGGTGCCGGTCAGCGTGGCGGTCGGCGGCGCGATGTGCGCCGGGGTCGCAGCGGCGTACGTGGCGGGGCTGGTCGAGGAATCGGCGAGCGCAGCGTTGTACGGCGCGCTTCTCGAGGCGGCCATAGCCGTCTCGAACGTGCTATCGCTCGCCGCGGTGGTGGTCGTCGCGCTGCGCGCGCACACGGCGCCGGCCGCCGAGGTGCGGCGTGTCGTCCTGTTCAGCCTCGGGCTGCTGGTGTGGATGGGCATGGCGACGGCCTACGACCTCGTCGAGGTGTTCTCGCCCGGGTTTTGGCTGTCGAATTACGACTCGGGCTCGATCCTGTGGCTGATGCAGCCGATGCGCTTCCCCGGGATGGTCCTGCTCTGGTACTCGGTCCTCGCGGTGCGGGTGCCGCACCCGCGCGAGGCGGTCCGGGCGTCTTGCCGGCGGCTGCTGATGCGCCGGGGCCGACTCTGGCTGACGGCGGCGGCGTTGTGGGCGGCCCTGGGGGGGCTGGCGGCGGGGTATCGCGAGCAGACGCTGGGCGCGGTCCTGGCGGACCCGCTGGCGCAACTGGTGTTCGTGGCGGCGGCGGTCACGCTGCTGCTGCTCGCCGGCCGCGAGGAGATCGTCACCCGCCTGGACGCATGGATCTGTCCCCAAACGGCGGACCAGCGGCGCCTGCTCGCCTCGGCCACCGCGATGCTGGGGCAGGCGGGACAGCTTGCGACCGTGGGCCGCACCGTGGCGCGAACGGTCAGGCGCGGTTCCGGCTCGCCGGCCACCCTGCTGCTGGCAGCGGGCGCCGAGACGGCCGGCCGCGGCTTCAGGACGCCGGACGCCGCGATGCCACCCCTGCCTGTCGGGTCGGCGATCGTCCACATGCTGGAGACGGCCGGCGGATCGTTGCGGGTGCATCCGAGCGACGCGACGTCGGTCTTCAAGTTGCTGCCGTTCGAGGAGGCGGCGTGGGTGGTGGAGACGGGGGCCGACGCGATCGTGTCTGTTCCCGGTCCGGGGACCGAGCTGGTCGGGATTCTCGTGGTGGGACGGCGGTTCGATGACCGGACGGTGAGACCGGTCGACGTCCCCTTCCTCGAGGCGCTCGCGGCGGCCGCCGGGCTCGCCCTGGCGCGGCTGCACCTGCTGGAGGCGCCGGCCGAGAGGCCGTCGGAGTCGCCCCCGGCGCAGGAGTGTCCGGCGTGTGGATGCGTGACCGGGTCCGATGAGCCGCCCGGCTGCGGTTGCGGGTCGGCGTACACCGAGATCAGCGCGCCGAAGCTGCTGGCGGGCAAGTACCGGCTGACGCGGCGCCTGGGGGCCGGGGGAATGGGCGCGGTCTATCTGGCACGGGACCTGCGGCTCGAGCGCGACGTCGCCGTGAAGACGCTCGCCGGCGTGTCCGTGGCCGGGCTGATGCGACTGAAGCCGGAAGCCTGGGCGATGGCGACCGTCACGCATGCCGCGGTGGCGCAGATCCATGGCATCGAGTCGTGGCGCGGCCGGCCGGTGCTCGTCGTCGAGCACCTGGCCGGCGGCACGCTCGCCGACCGGTTGCGCCAGGGGCCGGCACCGGCGGCCGAGGCGGTCGCGATGGCCGCCGTGCTCGGCGACGCGCTCGCCGCGCTGCACCGCGCGGGGTATCTGCACGGGGACGTCAAGCCGAGCAACATCGGCTTCACAACCGACGGGTCGCCGAAGCTGCTCGATTTCGGCCTGGCCCGCGAGACCGCCGACACCGATGTGTGGGGCGGCACGCTGCGCTACATGTCGCCCGAGGTGCTCGCCGGCCGCCCGGCGGAGGAGGCCGACGACGTCTGGTCGCTGTGCGTGGTGCTGCACGAGATGGTGTCGGGGCGGCATCCGTTCGCAGACGGCGGCAGCGCGGCCGACGTGCAGGACCGCATCGGGCGGCAGCGACTGGCTGCCGACGACTCGTTGCCGGTGGGCTCCGGGTTGCCGTCGGCCGTGCTGGCGTTGACCGCCTCGCTGCTGACAGCGCGGCGGCCGGCCCGGCCGGCGACGGCGCAAGCGTTCATCGGCGCGCTCGAGGCCATGGCCGCGGCGCAACGCTAGATCGCCTTTCCTCCCCGTTTTTCTCTCGATCCCCTGTTTCGTTCCGAGGCGTCAGGCGTCTGTACCCCACGGACAGACCGGTTGAAGGAACGTCCCGCCGGACGAGCGGTTGCGGGGAGCGGCCGTTCCGGAGGGCGGAGGAGACAGGGGAGAACGCTGAGCGGATGAGCGACGACAACGTGCGCGATTGCCTGGCACGGGCGCGAAACCTGAACGACAGGGACGTGCGCGAGCTGAACCCGCAAGTCGAAGCGGGTTCGGAACCACGACGAGGCCACTGGCAACGGGAGGGCGCGCCGCGCCGCCGGCGGCCGGCGAGCGATCGCCGGCGCGACGGAGCAGCGCACGACAAGCACGGCAGGGCGCTCGCACACGACGAGCGCAACGCCACGGACCGCCGCGTGCGCGCATGGGCCGCGCGGGCGGTGGTCCTATGTCTGGCGCTTGCGCCGGCCACCGCCGCCGCGCAGCAGATTGGCGGTACGGTGACCGATGCGACCGGCGCGGTCCTGCCCGGGGTGACGGTGGAGGCGCGCAGCCCCGCGCTGATCGAGCAGGTGCGGACCGCGGTCACCGACGGCAACGGCCAGTACCTGATCGTCGCCCTCGAGACCGGCGCCTACACGGTCACCTACCGCCTGCCCGGCTTCGGCGTCGTCGTGCGCGAGGGCATCGAACTGAACAGCGGCTTCGGGGCGACCGTCGACGTGCAGTTGGCGGTCGGCGAGCTTGCCGAGACGATCACCGTCTCCGAAGCCAGGCCGTTGGTGGACATCCAGAACGTCGTGCAGCGGGCGGTGATGGACCGTGAGGTCATCGACAGCATCCCGACCGGCAAGTCGCTGGCCAGCTACGGTCTGCTCGTGCCGGGCATGGTGGGGGCCGAGTCGTACGGCACGAGCCTCGCCCAGGATTCGGGCGGGCTCACGTCGCAGACCATGCAGCGGATGTCGATTCACGGCGGCTCGCGGCACGACCAGCTCCTCCACCTCAACGGGCTGGACGTCGGCGACGCCTGGACGCAGGGCGCCAGCCTGGCCTACTTCCCCGACACCAACTTCGAGGAGATCTCGTTCGACTACTCGGCGAACGGCGCCGACGTGGAAACGGGCGGCGTCGTCGTCAACATGATCCCGCGCGAAGGCGGCAACCGGTTCAGCGGTTCGACGTTCACAATCTTCACGTTCCCGGCGCTGCACGCCGACAACCTCGATCAGGCGCTGATCGACCGCGGGCTGCCGTCGGGCACGCTGGTCGACGAGAACTGGACCGTGTCGCCCTCGGTCGGCGGTCCGCTCGTCCGCGACCGCCTCTGGTTCTTCCTGACGCACACCCGGCAGCGCGCCGACCTGAAGGCGCCCGGCGTCTTCGAGGCCGTAGACCCGCGCGCGCTGGTCTTCGAGCCCGACCCGGCCAGACCGACCGTCGACGAGGCGCTCGTCACCGAGCAGTCGATCAACTTCACGCTCCAGCCGACGGCCAGGGACAAGTTCAAGGCGTACTGGACGAACAGCGCCACGGACCGGCCGCGCCAACTGCAGGGGCGGACGCTGGGCTCGGTCTTCATCACGCCGGACGCGGCGGGCGCCGCCGAGGTGCGGACCAACGTCTACCAGGCGACCTGGGTGCGCCCTCACACCAACCGGCTGTTGTTCGAGGCGGGCGCATCGCGGCAACCGATTCGCCTGGTGTTCGGTCCCTCCGCCACCGCCGTCACGGAGTTGCCGGGCGTCTTCGAGGTCGCCCCGTTCCGCGCGTCCCGGAACATGTCCGGGTGGCTCTCGGGCCCGACGAGCCGGCGGAGCCCCAAGAACATCCGGTCCTACCGCGCCTCGCTGTCCTACGTCACCGGCAGCCACAACCTGAAGGTGGGCGCGACCCTGCTGCAGCAGCGGATCGCCGTGAGCGAGGAGAGCGACGCCAACTGGCTCTCGCTCTGGACCCTGCGCGGCGCGCCGTTCCGCGCGACCTACTGGGGTACGTCGGATTCGGCGAACTACGCGAGCCCGACGCTCGGGATCTACGCGCAGGAGCAGTGGACGCGCGATCGACTGACGGTGAACGCCGGTCTGCGCTGGGACTACGTGAAGGCCGGCTATCCCGACCAGGTGCGTCCCACGAACGACTGGGTGCCGCAGACTTTCGTCATTCCGGGCGCCGTCGTCGTGTCCTGGAAGGACCTGCAGCCGCGGCTCGGGCTGGCCTACGACCTGCGGGGCGACGGCCGCACCGCCGTCAAGTTCTCCGCCAGCCGCTACGGCGCGCGGGAGTCCTCGGACTGGGCCGAGCGCGTGAATCCGGCGGTGAGCAACCGCCGGCAGGACCGGTCGTGGAACGACGGCGCGACCTGCCTCGCCGCCGCCGTGTGCATCCCCGGCGACGGTCTGCCGCAGGGCGACCCGACCGACCCCGCGCCCAACGGCGAGCTGTTGAGCCCCAACGTCAACCTGGCGTTCGGCGAGCCCCTGATCACGCTCGTCTACGATCCGGAATGGGCGTTCGGATGGGGCAGCCGGCGGTCGAACTGGGAGTACGCGGCGAGCTTGCAGCACGAGCTGGCCGCCGGCCTGTCGCTCGACGTCGGCTACTTCCGCCGCAATCAGGTCAACCACAGCGTACGGGACGACCGTGCGGTCGGCCTCGACGATTTCGATGTCGCCTCGGTCACGGTTCCGGCGGACCCGCGGCTGCCGGGCGGCGGCGGCGGGACGCTGCGCTTCTACGATCTGAAACCGGGCTCGGTGCGGCTTCCCGACCAGACGCAGACGAGCGCCGCCGCCTACGGCGGCGAACGGGAGACCTGGAACGGCGTGGACCTCACCCTGGGCGCCCGTCTGGCGGTGCTGCTGCTGCAGGGCGGCGTGAGCACGGGACGGGCCTCGCTCGACTACTGCGGCGTCCAGGACGCCCTGCCGGAGCGGACGTGGCTCTACCGCGATCCGACGGACCCGTCGCAGTTCGTGGCCGGCGACGCGACCCCGCTGGAGCACTGCCGGCAGGACCACGACTGGCTGACGCAGGTCAAGCTGATCGCATCCTACGCCCTGCCGTACGGCGTTCAGGTCGCCGGGACGGTGCAGAGTCAGCCGGGACCGGAGCGCTCGGCCCTGCTGCAGTTCACCGACACCTCGCTGGGGCGCGACCTGACCAGCTACCCCGGCGGTGTGCAGTTGAACCTCGTTCCGCCCGGCTCGTTCTATGGCGAGCGGTTCAATCAGATCGACCTGCGGTTGACGAAGGTCCTGGACGTCGGCGCCGGCCGCCTGCGGGCGATGTTCGACGTCTTCAACGTGTTCAATGCGAACACGGTGACCAAGGAACAGTACGGCATGGCGTTCGCCGGCGATCCGAACTGGCTGGCGCCGCAGGTGATCATGCCCGGCCGATTGGGCAAGGTCGCTTTCCAGCTCGACTTCTGACTGCAGCCGGCGGCGAAACCGCGGCAGGCGGCGCGGGGAGCGGGGCCGAGGAGAGGGTTGTTCGACATGCGGCGCATCGACGTAGTGGTGCTGCTGGCCGTCGTGCTGGCGCTCCCTTGGCCCTTGCGGGGCGGGCGCCTTCTCGCTGTCGACAGGACGTCAGCGAGCCGGAGGTAGCGTCCAGGGCTCGTCGAAGGTCAGGCGCACGTTCTCGCGGGCGTTCACCTTGGCGCTGGCGTCGAGGCCGGCGTCTTTTTCGAGGGCCGCGCGGATTTGCTCGGGCGTGACGCGGTGCTCGGGGCCCAGGTTCAGTCCAAAGCGCTCGTTCAGCGCCTCGATGATACGCGAGAGCGCCTCCAGCTCCTCCGCAGCGCCGCCGGCGCGCGGCTTGCTCCCGGCAGGTTCAAGCGGCTCGCCGTGTCGTTCCAGCTTGATCCGGCCGCGGCTGGTCCGCTGGATGCGATGATCGTGCATCGACCGCATCCCGCGCCGGCAGTGGGCCGGGCGACGGTGCGCGACATCGTCGCCTTTCTCGAAGTGGCAGGAGTAAAGCCATGATGGAGTACAAGGGCTACGTAGCCGCCATCGAGTTCGACGACTCGGTGGACCGCCTTCACGGCCGGGTCGTCAACAGCGGCCCGTATCCCATCGCCACGTTCGAAGCGACCGACGTGGACGGGATTCGACTCGAGTTCCAGCGGTCCATCGACGAGTACCTCGCTTCGTGCAAGGAAGACGGGGTCGAACCAAGGAAGCCGTTCTCGGGCACGCTCAACCTGCGGCTTGGTCCCGACCTGCACCAACGGGCCGCCCTGTCCGCCAGCGCACGCGGCATGAGTTTGAACAGTTGGATCAAACTGGCGGTTGAGGAGAAGGCGTCGAGGTGACGGCGCGGACTCCGCATCGCGGGTTCGCAACTCGCCGCTTGCATGTGACAGTTCGGTGTCACAGCACCCTTCAGGGTGGAGCGGTCCACTTCGGCCGAGACGGAGAGGCGGTAAGGAGGCGTGGTGCCGGCGTTTTCCGGCCTACCCCGAGTACAAGGACTCTGGCGTCGATTGGCTTCCCGAGGTCCCCGCGCACTGGGAGATGAAGCCCATCTCCGCTGCCTCGCGCGGGCGGAAGAAGGTCTTCGCGCCGAGGCCTTGCGGACCTGAGCATAGCCCAGTGCGCACGAGTGGATCAAATTGACGGCACGTATACGCAGTTGCCGACATTTCATGCCAGCAAGGCTATGCCCGGAACAGGCGCCGCTGCAGCAGCGCCCGCATGTCACGACGTCCGTCCGCGATCACCATCACATAAACGCCGTCGTCCATCACGCGGTAGATGATCCGGTACGGCTTGAAGAAGACTTCCCGGTACTCCCGGACTCCCAGATCCAGCAGTTCCCTCGGGTAGCTGCCGCGCTCGGGGAACGCGGACAACGCCTGGAAGGCCTCTTCCATTCGGTCCAGCACACGTTCCGTTCTACTCGGCGCGTCTCGCCGGGAGACGTAGTCGAAGATCTCTTCCAGGTCACGGGCGGCGTCATCGGTCAGCCGGACCGTGACGGGCATCAGTCAGCCTGCCGGTTCCGAAGCCGAGCAATGACTTCCGCCGCCGGCTGCGCCCGACCGGCTTCGATCTGACGATTCCCCAGCGCGAGCATCTTGAGAAGAGCCATGCTCTCCTGCATCTGCTCATAGCTGTCGATGTCTTGCACGACGGCTTTGGCCTCGCCGTTCTGGGTCACGATCAAAGGCTCCGGCTGGTCCGCGAGCGTGCGGATGATCTCGGCCGCGTGGGCCTTCAGGTAGCTGATCGGTTTGATTCGGTCGGACAATGGCATGCTACGGCCTCCCGCAAGGACCAAATATAGTCCCTGAACAGGTCTTCCGGCAACGCCGCGGGGTCACCCCGTCATCTCGCGCGGCATGGCCACGATCTCCTTCTCCACCTGCTGGATGTCAGCCTCGATCTCCCAGCGGCCGGGGCGGGCGGTACTCGTAGAAGTAGCGGTTGAAGTTGATCTCGTAGCCGACGAATCCGACCTCGCGGTCCTGCGGATCCCGGCGCGTCGTGTCGATCCAGGCGTCGGGAACGTGCGGCTTCGCCTCGCGCGCGAAGAACGTCTCTACGGACTCTCGTAGAGGCACTTTCTCCGTGTCGCGCCGCTCCGGATCCGGCTCGGGGCGACCCTCTCGATCCCGGCAGATCTCCGCCTCGTCATTTTCTCGAAGTCGTAGCGCGACCTGTTGTAGAAGGCGAATCCGGAGGCGCGCCGGAGCTGCGGGTCGAGGTTGTCGATCTTGCCCGCGTACTTGCGGACGATCACGACCCGCTCGCGCGGGCTGGCACATCCCCCGCGCACGCGGGGCGACGCTCTCGATGTCCGTGGCGGCGACGTTTACGGCTGGCACATCCCCGCGCACGCGGGGCGACGGTGTTGCCCCGTTGCCGTGGTACGAAGACGAGACCGGTTCCTCCCCGCCCGGGCGGGGAAGAACCGTAGGCTTGTGCCCCAGCAGGTCTTGCAGCACGGGTCCATCCCCGCGTGCGTGGCCGGCTGCTGCAGTGGCGGTGATCGGCGGCACTCATGCAAGCCACTACCCGGAGTCGTGCCTCGAGTTCAGCGATTACGTCGTCTTCGGGGAGGGCGACGAGACGATCCTCGACCTGGTCGACGCCCGGTCAGGGGGCGGGACGTGGCGGATGTACCCGGCATCGCCTACCGGCGCGGCGATCGAGTCCTGCGCACAGCCGCCCGTCCGGGGCCGGAACGGTTTGACACCGTTCCCGACTTCTCGTTGATCGGCGGCTACCGGGCGGGCGCGGTCCAGAGCCGGCACCACCGGGGTCGCCGCCCGGCCGCCCGCCGTCACTCGGCGGCGACGATCATGATCTTGTCCATCTCCGCCTTGTCCGTGGACAGCTCGTTCTCTCCCGCCGGATAGTCGCTCCGGTCGAGCAGGTAGGCCACGACGTCGGTGTACTCCTGGTCCGACAGGCGGCCCGGCTCGTCCTCGGGCATCGTCAGCTTGATCCGATTGAACAGGTCCCCCAGCCGCACCTCGGTCCACCAGACGATGAAGTCGGCGCCGGCGAGGCTCGGCGCCATCTCGCCGCCCCGCAGGCGCTGCCCGTGGCAGGACGCGCAGTTCTGGTCGTAGACCCGCTGCCCGCGGCGCGCCTGGGCCGAGGAGAACACGCCGTCGAGGGTCGAGCTGGTGGTCTCCTGCACCGCGGCCGGGAAGGCCGCCCCGACCCCCGACGCGGTCTCGACCGCCGCGCCGCCCATGAGCACGAACGCCGACACCGCCGCCGCACCGCACACGGTCAACCACCTGCTCATCCGTCGTCTCCTGTCCCTCGGGAGGCGCCGTCACGGGACGGCGAGGACTGCCCGAGGATCGGGTGCCCGGACCAGGCGCCGCGAGGGGGCCGGCGGCCCGGCTGATTCTGCCTGCTCGATATGCGCATTCTGGCATTCTCGCCTCGCCCGATCAACCCGCCCGGCCGGCCGTGGCGAAGTCCCCGCGGCATCGATGCGGCGATGCAGCCCGCCTCGCCGGTTCGCCGGCGCCCTCCGGGCGCGGTGCAGCGCGGGATTCCGCCACGGACCGCCCGCCGGCCGGCCGTGACATCGTTCCCCGCCGATGAGCACTGCCGCACGCCGCCAGTCCGCCCGCGCGCTTCAGGTTCTCTCGCTCACAAATCGGCGACGACCGAGATCGGTCCCACGGGCGAGCGGTTTGTGCGGTGGGGGTTGGTCGGGCTCTAACCGTGTGGATGCCGGGAGGATCGATGGGTCACTTGGCCGCGGTCATTGAATTGACCTGGATCGTGTTGGTCTCGGAGTCCAGCGTGCCGACGACTGCCACTTTCTTTCCGGCAAACTCTCTTGATTTGTCCTGGTCGCTCAACCGATAGATTGCTTTGCCGTCAAACAAAACGAACGGGACGCTGTGGTCATCGACGCAAGCGATGGCGCAGGCAGCGTCGGTCGACCCCATCCGCATTCCGGAATGATCGGCTATGGGGCACTCGTCATCGGTGATCGTGCCTGAGAACGTCTGTCTGCTCTGGGCTGCAAACATCGTGGCGGAGGCAAGAAGAGCGGAGGCAAGAAGACCTGTCAGTAGATACTTCATAGAGCTCACCCAAAGCGATGTCATTCGCAACCTGCGGAAAATCAGGGGAAGGTGTCACACACCTTCCCCTGATTCGTGGTCGAAAACCCCGAGGCCGAGAAACTCTCTGCCGGTTTATCGGCCCGGCAACATGACGTGGGCTTCCGGCGTGCCCTCAAACATCAGCCAGGCGCCGCCCGCGTCGCGGTTGTTCGGCAGTCCGATGTCTTCCGCCATGAAGTTCGGCATGCCGATAAACGTGTGCCAGATCGCGGTGTCCTGGCTGTCGCCCCGGAGGTTATACCAGATGGACCCGACTTCGGGCAGCTCACGCGTTCCGTCTTTCCCGGCGGCCACAACCAGATCCCTAATCCCTCCGGTGCCGCTGCTCGACAAGACAGGCAAACCGGCGCGCCTGGGGTCGTCTTGCCCAAGCAATGGCGTGGCCTTGGCCCCCATCTCCGCGAACGCTCGATTCTGCATGATGCGCGGCAGGTTGGCATCGCTGCTGGTGCACTCCACCGACCACGGCCGCTCTCCGGGAAAGCCGGTCAGGTCGTAGCAGACCATACGGCCGGGGCCGGGCCTCAAAACTTCAAACGTAAAGTCGGCAGCCGTGACGTCGTCCTCCGGACTCTTCTCCGGATTCCGAATCCACTTAACGACCGTGGCGTCCCTGGCCATGGCCGCGTTCGGAGCGGCGAGCAACGGCTTTTGGATGGGGTCATCCGTATCAATCCGGCGCTCCTCGTAGACCTGCGCCTGCGCCGGCGCGGCCATCGCAACCGCCATTACGCCGAGTACACACAGGGAAAACCGTTTCATGTGAGCCCTCCAATCGCTATGCCCCAAAATTGGGTGTTCAACAGCCAGCCTACCACGACGGCGCGTACTCTGTCTAGCGAATTCTTCCGCCGACTTGCAGGCCGCTCGGTACGCGCTCGGGAATCGTACGGTCGAACGAGCTGTCGCTCAGAGCAAACAAGAACTCGATCAGATCCGTGTCTTCTTCGTCGACGTTCTGCAACGCGCGAAGCCGCGGATCGAGCTCCTCGTAGCTGACGTTCGGGTTCCGGGACTCCCCGGCGATGGTGGCTTCATAGAACCCCACGACGGCGCGGAGCGTCCGGAACATGCCATTGTGCCCGTATGGGAAGGTCAATTCGAGGTTTCGCAGCGACGGCGTGCGAAACGCATAGCTGTCGCACGCTGCTCGGGACGCTGCAGTGCGCGGCTCCTCAGGAGCTGCCGCGCAAGGAGGGTTCTGCGCGCCTCCGTCGGAGGCGGGCGTTGTGAGACCTGATGCAAGAGCGGGGTTGTCGGGCACGCCCATGACATGCAGTTTGTAATCGGAGAACATGGGCCCGTTGTGGCACCTGATGCACCCGATCTCGTCGAAGCGCTGCATTCCCCTGACCTGTTGGTCCGTCATGGCGCTGCGGTCGCCGCGCATGTAGCGGTCGAACGGCGAGTTGTTGGCCAGCAGCGACCGCATGAACGCCGCTATCGCCCTGCCCAGGTTTTCCGCGTTGACCGGCTGTTCACTGCCGAAGGCCTCGGCGAACAGGCTCTGGTACTCGGCGTTGGCCTGGAGCTTCGCCACCACTCTCGCGACAGCCTCATCCTCCGGGTAGGTGTCCCCTCGCATTTCCTCAAACGACTTGAGCGGTTCGAGCGCCTGCGATTCGAGGCTCCTGATGCGATTGTCCCAGAACGCCGGCGCAGTCGCCGGGTCGTAGCGGCCCGATTCATCGATGCCGTTGAAAGCAACGTTCAGAACCGTCGGACTATTGCGTTTGACGAGATGCCCGTCACGCCGGAAGCGGCCCAGGCCGATGCCCGTCACGCCGGTCGACAGGTCGCGGTCATCTGAATAGGCGAATTCGGGATGATGGCACGTCGCGCAGGCTACGTCTTGGGGTCCCGACAAGAGCGGGTCCCAGAACAGCAGCCTGCCCAGCTCAACTTTTGCTGGGGTCGTCGGGTTGTATCCCGGCTCCTGCTGAGTCTCTGGCAGCGCCGACACACTGTGTTCAACGGCACCAGCTTCTTGTCCAACGGCGCCAACTTGCATGAAAAGGAGTACGGCGACCGTAGCTGCTGCGACCAGCAGTCCGGTAGGGTGTTTCGCTCCGAACAAAACCTCACGGAATTGGCTTCTCGTCATTGCTGCCTCCTATCGCACGCGCTACTACGATTTCTGGCTCTTCCGCAGAATCTGTGGACCCCAATCGGCACCAACGGACCGCGTCATGCCGTTCTTGCGCCCGCCGCAGCGGCCCGGCTTCATCGGCAGGCCCGGCTGCGTGCGGTCCAGGGCCTGAATCTGGCTCTTCTCATCCACGCGCAGCACCACGGCCTGGTCCGGCGGGTTCAGGTACGGGCCCACGATGTCGGTCAGCTTCTGGACGGACGTCGGCCGGCCGATGCCGAGTGCGGTCGCGATGCGACTGTTGGCAACGCCGTCACCGGCCATCAGCAATGCCTTGCCCTGCGACACCACGCGGTGCGGCGCTGTCGCACTGCGCGCCCACATCTCCAGCGTGCTCCTGTCTTCGGCGTCGAGCGACAGCAGTGCGGCGGGGTGCTTCATGCCCACCCGCATACTACTCAAGGCGCGGCTAACCGTCAAGCAGTCTTGGGGACACACCGCTAGACGGAAGTCTCAGCAGCTTAACGCGTGTAAGTCACTCTTATTGTTGCAGTTGTCCGGTTCTTGGGGGTGTCGGTTCTGGCTACGTTCGCGGCGTCACCCCCAAGAGCTCGAAGCAGCGCTGCTGGAGTAGCGTGGGCTGTGTCTGCAGCGTGAAGGTGGCCTCGCTGTCGGCGACCTGCATCGTGTTCGCCGCCAGCGTCCCGAGGTCGGTCAGCAGCGTGCGGAAGCTGTGGACCGGCAGGTCACGACCAGGCCGGGCGTGTTGAAGACCGAGCTTCCTGTCCGTCGCCTGCCTGCTGCGCAGCTGCGCGGGGATCACGGTGCCATCGCCGAGGGATCTCGTTGGCCGAAACACCGCGCCGCCGGCGGCACGAAGCCGAAGCCGATGGTACGATCCGTGGATGGTGCGCAGCCGTGGCGATGGAGAAGGAAACGTACCGAGGTCGGTGTGGACGACCGCGCGCGCGTTGCTCGCCGCGCTGTCGGCACTTGCAGTGCTGGACGCGAACCCGGCCGGCGCGCAGTCGCTGCAGCCGGCGGGCTGGGACGCCGGCATGCGGATGGCGGAGGCGGTGGACCGCAATCCCGACCCCAACGTCGTCGAGGTGGACTTCGAGGCCCGGGTGGCGACGGTCGAGATCGCGCCCGGACTGAAGGTGGACGCCTGGACCTACAACGGCACGATTCCGGGCCCGATGATCCGGGTGAAGGTCGGCGACCGCCTGATCGTGCACTTCACGAACAACCTGTCGCGGCCGAGCACCATCCACTGGCACGGCCTGCGGGTCCCCATCGACATGGACGGCGTGCCCGGCTATTCCCAGGAACCGGTCCAGCCGGGCGGGACGTTCACCTACGACTTCGTGGTGCCGGACGCCGGCATCTTCTGGTACCACCCGCACGTGATGTCGGCCGCGCAGGTCGGCTTCGGCCTCTACGGCGCCTTCCTGGTGGAGGACTCGACCGAGACCGAGACGATCGGCATCGCCGACGATCTCGTTCTCGTGCTCAGCGACATCGATGTCGACGACGACGGCGCGCTGCTGCCCGCCGACACCGGCGGCACGGTCGGTATGCTGTTCGGACGCGAGGGCAACCGGGTGCTGGTCAACGGCCGCCGGCTGCCGGAGCTGGTCGCGCGGTCGGGAGCGCCGCAGCGCTGGCGGGTGGTGGACGCGGCCAAGAGCCGCTACTTCAAGCTCGACCTCGGCGAGGGGCACGTCTTCCGCAAGATCGGCGGCGACGGGGGCCTGACGGAGTACTCCGAGGACCACGACTTCATCGTGCTCGGGGCCGGGGAGCGGGCCGACGTGCTGGTGACGCCGACCGGCGAGCCGGGCGGCGAGGGACTGGTCCGTTCGCTGCTGCACGACCGCGGCTACGGCAGCATCTTCGGGCGCGACTTCGAGAGCCTGTTCACGATCCGCTTCGCGGACGAGCCACCGTACGACTCGGGCCCGCTGCCCCGCACGAGCCGCGAGATGGAGCCCTACGACCTCGACGGGGCGACCGGGATCGACCTGGAGCTGACCCTCCAGGAAGACCCGTACGACCGGACCTTCGCCTACGGCATCAACCACGTGCCCTTCTGGAGGGCGAAGCCGATCCTCGCCGGTCTCGGCGAGACCCAGGTCTGGAACGTGACCAACTCCACCGCGTGGTCGCATCCGCTGCACCTGCACGGCTTTTTCTTCCTGGTCCTCGACGAGGACGGCGAGCCGGTCCGCCCGCTGGAGTGGAAGGACACGGTGGACATCCCGCACGAGCGGACGGTGCGCCTGGCGGTGCGCTTCGACGAGCGTCCGGGCACCTGGATCTTCCACTGTCACATCCTCGATCACGCCGACGGCGGCCTGCTGGGCGCGGTGCACCTCGGGCTGCCGCCGGAGGAGTTCCGAAACCTGGCCGAGCACTAGCAGCAACGGGCCTGGCACCGGGCACAGGCCGTGGCGCCGTTGCACGCCCGGAGGAGACGCGCGGTCGAGCCGGATAGCTTCGCACTGGGCTTGGTGCATCAAGAGTGTAGTGGCGCCGGTGGCGATGAAGATCCCAGGTGTTCCAGGTCGACCCCGACCACTCCATGCCGGCCATGCAACGGCCACTGGATCGGGGTCCCGTTGCGGCGGTGATCGAGCGGGCCGCCGCGCCGGCGTGCTCTCGGCCAGGCGCGCCGCGGCGAGCATCGTCCGCAGCGCGAGGATCGGACCAGACGGCTTGCAGAAGCGAAAGACCGCGACGGGTGGGCTTTGACAATGCGGTGGGCGGAATCCGACAGTGGAGCAGGACGATGCTGCGAAGCGAGATCGAAACGGCTCCAGGATCCGGAGCGCGTGAAGGGAGTGTGCCGTGAGAGCCGTCAAGATCGGTGGCATCGTGCTCGTCAGCTACGTGCTGATCGTCGTCGCCTTCGAGTCCCTGATTGGCTTCTTTCAGCCCGAGGGGCCCGATACGCTGGTGTTGACCACGGTGGACGAGAATGGCGCCGCCATCGACCGCGTGCTCCAGTCGCTGCACAGCAACGGGCAGCTCTACGTAGCGGTCAATCACTGGCCCCGTGCCTGGTACCGTCGCGCCCTGGCGAATCCCAGGGTGCAGGTGACGCGCGGCTGGGAGACGCGAAACTACATGGCCGTTCCGGTGACTGGTGACGAGTACGCGCGGGTCGCGAGCGAGTATCCACACCCTCTCGCGTTTCTTTTCCTGACCGGCTTTCCGCCTCGCCATTTCGTGCGATTGGACGAGGCGGGCTGACGGGGTGGGCCGCGGCTACCGGTTGTCCGCCGACCCGCTCGAGGGCGACCTGGTGGATCTGCTCAGCCCGACGCCGGGCCGCTACGGTCCCCGCGAGATGGTCGGGGTCAGCAACGCGAAGGACCCGGTCGGCGACGACCTGTTCCTGGTCAACTCGGGCCACGACTACGACCTGACCGATCCCCGGCAGCTCGAGGTCGGGCTGAAGGCGGACGTCGGCGGCCACACGGAGGTGACCGCCGCGGTGTTCGACATGGAGCGGGACGACGTGCTGGAGGCGTACGGGCCGGACAGCGTCTACACGATCGGCGGCATCCAGTCGCGGGGCGTGGAGCTGTCGATGGTGTCGCGGCCCAACGCCAACGCGTACTTCGGGGCCAGCGTCGCGTTCACGAACGCGGAGCTGGTGGCGGGGGTCTGGAATCACTTCGATGGGAATCGAGTGGCGACGTACTTCTTGGCATCCTCTTCACCGAGCCGCACCGAACCGGGCCCGGTTCGGACGTAGAGGTCGCCGCCGTCGGTTTTCTCCACGCCCTTCCAGCGCAGGTACACGGGATCCGGACTCCGCTGGCAGCTCACCAGGCAGACGGTCTTGCCCTCGACGATCTGCGTCTTCGGATCGATACAAGTGCCAGCGCGGTCGCCGAGACCGTTGCGCACGGCCTGGGCGAGGTGGCGCATGAACTTGTCGTCGTTGTCCAGGCGGTCGTGCTCGATGCCGAGCACCTTGCGGTCGTCGTCGACGCCGATCAGCAGGTCGCCGCCCTCGGTGTTGAGGAACGCGGCGATGGTCTTGAGCGCCGCGTGCGTCACGTGCTTGTCGTCCTTCCGGTCCTCCTGCAGGTTCCAGCGCAGGCTCGACTTGAACTCGAGCGTCTTCGACTCCTGGAGCTTCAGCAGCTCCTCGGCGCGCCGGTGCCGCCGCATGTAGTCGTCGAACAGGAGGTTCTTCAGCGCCCGGCCAAAGTCCGGGTCGTCGGTGATGCGCTTGTAGAGGTCGAAGTTGGTCTCGACGATCTCCTGGATCTTGTCCTCGACCTTGGGGTCGAAGGTCAGGCGCACGTTCTCGCGGGTGTTCACCTTGGCGCTGGCGTCGAGGCCGGCGTCCTTTTCGAGGGCCGCGCGGATCTGCTCCAGCGTGACGCGGTGCTCGGGGCCCAGGTTCAGCCCGAAGCGCTCGTTCAGCGCCTCGATGATCCGTGAGAGCGCCTCCAGCTCCTCTGCGCCGCCGCCGGCGCGTGGCTTGCTCCCGGCAGGTTCGAGCGGCTCGCCGTGTCGTTCCAGCTTGATCCGGCCGCGGCTGGTCCGCTGGATGCGAAACGACTCCATGTCGATGTTCTGCTGGACCTCTCGCGGCAGCTCGTCCTTGTCGGCCGGCAGCAGGCGCCGCAGGTGCCGGGCGAAGACGTAGAGCTTTTCCAGGTCGGGGTCGGCGAACGTCAGCACCTGGGAGAGGAACGAGTACAAGCGCACGTAGTCGGTGAGCTGGCCGCGAAAGTCGCCCGCCTCGTCGGGATCGAGGTCGACGAAGCGCTGGCGCGCCGGTTCCAGCGCCGCGTAGAGCCGATCCTGGTTCGCCCTGGGGTCGAAGTAGACGCGTGCGAACGATTCGACGTCGTCCGCCGTGAACACGCCGAAGTCGAGCAGCCGGCCCTGGACCTCGTAGAGCAGGTTGGGGTCGGTCTCCTCCGAGAGCAGGGTGGTTTCGTAGTACGGCTCGAAGGCCTTCTTGATCTCGTCGGCCTCGTTGGCGAAGTCGAGCACCATCGTGCCCTGCTTGCCGGGGTGCGTACGGTTCAGGCGCGAGAGCGTCTGCACGGCGTTGACGCCGCCGAGCTTCTTGTCCACGTACATGGTGTGCAGCAGCGGCTGGTCGAAGCCGGTCTGGAACTTGCTGGCGACCACCAGGAAGCGGTACTCGGGTTTCTCGAACTCGGCTGCCGTCTGCCGGTCGCTGATGACGCGGTCCTGCCCGGCCGAGTTCATGCCCGACTCGGTATAGGACTCGCCGCCGTCCTTCACGGTGCCGGAGAAGGCGACGAGCGCCTTCCAGAAATGGCCCTTCTCGGCGAGGTAGCCGTCCAGGGCGATCTTGGTGCGGACGGCATGGAGGCGCGAGCGGGTGACGATCATCGCCTTGGCCCGCCCGCCGATCCCGGTCGCGACCTGCGCGGCGAAGTGCTCCACGCAGACGGCGACCTTCTCGCCGATGGCGTGGGGGTGCAGCTCGACGAACGACTTCAGCAGGTGCTCGGCCTTGCGCTTGTCGTATCGAGGGTCGTCCTCGATCGTCTTCAGCAGGCGCCAGTACGCCTTGTAGGTGGCGTAGCTGGCGAGCACGTCGAGGATGAACCCTTCCTCGATCGCCTGGCGCATGGTGTAGCGGTGGAAGGGCTCGAACTTTCCGTCGGGCCGCTTGCTGCCGAACAGCTCCAGGGTCTTGGGCTTCGGGGTGGCCGTGAAGGCGAACGTCGACAGGTTCGGCAGCCGCCCGCGGCTGCGGATCTCCTCCAGGACCCGCTCGTCGATCTCCTCCTCCGGGGTCCGGGCGCCCGCTTCCTCCTGCGCGGCCTCCTCCAGGTTCCCCGCCGCGAGGACGGCCTTGAGGCTCTTCGTGCTCTCGCCGGACTGCGACGAGTGCGCCTCGTCCACGATGACGGCGAAGCGCTTGCCGGGAAGCTCGCCGATCTGCTCGGCGATGACGGGGAACTTCTGCAGCGTGGTGACGATGATGGTCCGGCCCGCCTCGAGCGCCTCGCGGAGTTGGCGCGAGGTGTGGTCGATGTTCTCGACCACGCCGAGGGTCTGCTCGAACTGGCGGATGGTGCGCTGGAGCTGACGGTCGAGCACGCGCCGGTCGGTCACCACGACCACCGAGTCGAAGACGCGCCGGTCGTCGGCATCGTGCAGCACCGAGAGCCGGTGGGCGAGCCAGGCGATGGTGAAGCTCTTGCCGCTGCCCGCGGAGTGCTGGATCAGGTAGCGCTGCCCCGTGCCGTGGTCGCGCGCGTGGCCGACGAGCCGGCGCACGCAGTCGAGCTGCTGGTAGCGGGGGAAGATCAGGAAGCGCTTGCCGGTCTTGCGCCCGCGGTCGTCCTCGGCCTCGACCTCGTGGATGAACTGGCGGACGAGGTCGAGCACGCTGTCGCGGGCCCAGATGCGTTCCCACAGGTAGTCGGTGGGGAAGCCCGTGCGGGTGGGCGGGACCGGCGGGTTCCCCGCGCCGCCGAAGCGCCCCTGGTTGAACGGCAGAAAGCGGGTCTTCGGCCCGGAGAGCGCCGTCGTCACGAACACCTGCTCCGGGTCCACGGCGAAGTGGGCGAGGCAACGCCCGTAGCCGAAGAGCGGCTCGCGCGGGTCGCGGTCGTTCCGGTACTGCCGGATGGCATCCTGGACGTCCTGGCCGTTGAGCAGGTTCTTGAGCTCGGCCGTGAAGATGGGGATGCCGTTCAGGAACAGCGCGAGATCGAGGCTCTGGTCGGTCTTCTCGCTGAAGCGGAGCTGGCGTACCACGGCGAAGAGGTTGGCCGCGTGCAGGCGCTGCAACTCCTCGTTCAGTCCGCTGGCCGGCCGGAAGTACGCCAGCCGGAACTTGCAGCCCGAATCCTTGACGCCGTTGCGCAGCACGTCGAGCGCGCCCCGCCGGGCGATTTCGCGCGAGAGGTAGCCAAGAAAGCGCGGCTTGATGTCGGCGCCGTGGTGTTGCTTGAGCTTCTCCCATTCCTTCGGTTGGGTGGCCAGCAGGAAGTCGACGACGTCGGCCGGAAGTAGGCAGAGCGCGCGGTCGTAGTCCTCCGGCCGGCGTTTGCGGTAGCCGCCGGGCAACGGGTCGTCGCCGTATGACGGTGGCGACTCCCGTACCGACTTCGCGCCGCCGCGAAAGGCGTCGGGGCCGTGGCGGAGCAGCGCGGCTTCGATCGCGTCCTCGAAGGCCCGCTCTGAGACCTCGGGAGTCATGCCGGTCTCTCCGCGTCCAGAAGGCGCCTGGGCTGGGGTGTCATAGCCCGATGCCACAGCGTGTCACAGTTCGTTGTCAGGGTGTCACAGCTCCGTTGCCTCGGAATCCACGTGAGATCGGCCGTCATCGCGTGCGTGACCGTGAAGCCCGGCTCGACGCTCAATGAGGCACCCCCTCGCACACGTCGATCTTGCCGGTGACCGCAGCGGAAATGAGGCCGGTGCGGAACTCTTTGAGGAGCCGGATTCCTCTGAGCGTTGCTTCGCACAAGCGATCGAGCTGAGCTACATGTTCATCCAGGTAGGTCGCGACTATCTTCTGCTCTTGCAAAGGGACCAGTGGCAATGGAACTCGCCTGAAGTTCGCGAAGCGCAGGGCCTGTCCGTCCCGTACCAGGTCGGAAGTGCTCTGAAGGGCTTGAACGTATGTCGCCGACTTGAGTACATAAGAGAAATAGCCGCTATCGACTCGGTCAGATGGGCGCACTATTACGTAGGCGGAACTTATGCAACCTCGGTAATTCGAGTACTCAAGGCCGCCTTGGAAACTGCGCATGCTTATTACGAAGTCGTTCGGTTCAACGTGTTTGAGTATATCGGTTCCGGTAACAACCTGTACCACGCTTCGCCCTTCAAGTTCCACAAACTTGCGTTGCGGAATCACCCCGTGCTGCTGGGAAGCGGTCAGTTGCTGGTCATCGGCTAGTGCGCTTTCTTTCCGATGCGTGAACAACATATTGCTTCCAACAACATCCCAATGCGCCGGGATCTCGCCCAGCCACTCGATGCCGGAGTCCTTCATAGGGACGTTCGCGTCGAGGCCTCCGGTGGCGGCGCGGGTAATGAGGGCAGTGCGCTTTTCCTGAAGCAGCTCGATCAGCCGCTCCTTCGTCACCACGAGCGCATCGATCTTCGCCGTCTCGCGGTCGAGGAAGGCAACGATGGCGCGTTGTTCGGGGAGACCGGGCACAGGATGACAGAAATCGCGAATGAAGTCGTCTGAGATGCGCCTCTGGCCGCCTGCCCCGTACATCGAAGCGGTACCGATGCTGCGGAAATGGTCGCTGAAAGTCAGGTAGAGGAGGAAGCGAGGATCTACAAGGAATGAGGCTCGAAGGACGTGTAGCTCAGTCGTTCCGAAGCCGACACCGTTGCACAGGCCGGTCGCCAGGGCGCCCTTACCGTTCTCGAAACACGGGGTGATCTTGGCGACAATGACATCCCCGTTGCGGAAATACGTATAACCATCGACAACGGCCGAGAGTGGCTTCGTCGAAACGAGATCGATGCCACCGTATTCGCGGACAGCTTCCATTGGTACGAACGAAACCTCGGTCTCGGGATCGAGATCGGTTACCTCGCTCTTGGTGATGGTCGTTCCGACGACAAAGCGAAGTCGTTTCGCCTCCCAATGCGCCGGGATTTTGCCCAGCCACTCGTCGCCAGACTCCTTGTACTCGGGGTAACCCCGAAGACGCCAGCGCCGCACCCCTTCGCCCCTGTCGGTCAACTCACTCACCGCCGTGGTCTTGGGTCCGAGCCTGAACCCCTGGCCGCCACAGCCCCCCGGGCGGCCAAGTCTGCGCGAAAGGACGCTCTTCGATCAGACTGTCGCAGATCGGCCCCAGGAACCGGCGCAGTTCCTCGCCTGCATCCTCCAGACGATCCGGCCCGTCGATGCCGCTCGCGATCTGCCGTCGCAGCTCGCGCCAGCGTTGCCCGCGCGCGGGGGACTCGTGTTCGTCGTAGTAGCCGGCGCGTAGCGCGGTCGGCCGCCCGCCCGCGAGCGACGTCCCGCGGTGGCGGAATGCCTCGGCGATGGCGGTGCGCAGGGCGTCGCCGTCGAACGCGAAGCGGCGCGCGAGACAGGCGACGTCCCAGAGGTCCTTCACGCGCGAGTTCGCATCGCCCAGACTGGCCATCGCGTGAAACTTCTCGGCGACCATCGTGTCGCGCGGGTACGTCCAGAGGCGGGGGGCGGGCAGGTCGAGGAGCGTAGGATAGTCCTCCTGCCTGCGCCCGAGCGTGAGGACGTCGCCGAAGCCGATGTCGATCGGAACCGCGAGCCGGACCCGGCCGAGGCCGCCCCGGATACGGACCCGGAAGCCGCCGTTCGGCTGATCGATGCGGATGCTCGTGATCGCGATCGTCGCGGGGTCGAAGACGACGCCGTCCTCTTGACAGGGAACGCCGCAGACGTCCCGCAGGGCGGTGCGAATGGCGGCCTCGTCGCGGGCGCCGCGGGCCAGGAAGTCGATATCCCGGGTGGGCCGCAGCTCCTGCCCGGCCCACACGCGGAGGAGAGCCGCGCCCTTCAGGGTGAATCGGTCCGCCTCGTCCGATGCGGAGAGGCGATAGAGGAAACGCTCGACCGCGTAGCGCTGGAGGACGCCCTCGAAGCGAAGTCGCTGCTCGCGGGCGAGGTTCAGCAGGCGCTGGCGGACGGACGCGGGTACGTCCCGGATGGCCTGTCGGGGAGTCATGCCGTCAGCGCTTCGAGCACCGGGCCGACGAGTGACTTCGCGCGGCACACTTCGGCAGCCCGCCAGATCTGGTCGACGCTCGCCTTGCGGTCGTCCAGGGCGTCGCGCAGCGCCTCGATCGCGACGTCCTTGCCGACCAGCCGCCGGAAGCGGAAACAGTCGACGACGGTGCGGGCCGGGCTCGTGATGCGGACGGGCACTCCTTCGAAGGTCGTGTTCACGACGCCGTAGCGAAGCGCGGCGCCGGAGAAGCGCACCACCCGGATCGGCAGCCCGGACACGCGGGGCGTGCGGGCCTTGTGCGGAATGGCGATCCACTCCTGCCACGGAAGTTGTGTGGTGAGTTCGTGGACGCTCAGAGCGGAAAGCAGACAGACAATGGCGCCCGGAACGCGGGCGCAGACGGCGGCCAGGGTGTAGTGCTCGGTCGGTTCGGCTTCCGCGACGCGATAGAGACCGCGCGCCACACGCTCGACGGATCCGTCGTCGACCAGGCGCCGAAGCGTACGGGAGTCGACGCCCATCGCGGCGGCTTCGCGCGGGCGGAAGAAGGTCTTCGTGCCGAGGCTACGCATGGCGAAGGTGCTCGACCGGGGCTGATATCCGAAAATGTCGGCAGATACAGGCGGTTGTCGATCTTTCGGGGCGGACACGCCCCGAGCATAGCCCGGTGCGCTGGAGGAATCAAATTGACGGCACGTACTCTTAACTGCCGACATTAAGGGACGTCACTCCGTCATCTCCCGTAGCATGGCCACGATCTCCTTCTCCACCTGCTGGATGTCGGCTTCGATCTCCTCCAGCGGGCGAGGCGGGCGGTACTCGTAGAAGTAGCGGTTGAAGTTGATCTCGTAGCCGACGAGCCCGACCTCGCCGTCCTGCGGATCCCGGCGCGTCGTGTCGATCCAGGCGTCGGGAACGTGCGGCTTCACCTCGCGCGCGAAAAACGCCTCTACGGACTCTCGTAGAGGCACGTTCTCCCTGTCGCGCCGCTCCGGATCCGGCTCGGGGCGACCCTCCCGGTCCCGGCAGATCTCCGCCTCGTCATTGCGCTGGGACAGGGCCGAGAGGATGGCTTTCTTGATGGGCGCGGCGAGCTTGAGCTCCGCCGCTCCGGCCGCCTGAGAGAGTGCCGCCTCGAAATCCGCCCGGTCCAGAAACAGCTTATCCGGAAGCCGCGCAACCAGGGCTCGGATGGCGTCCTGCTGCTCCCGGCCCGCCGCCTCGTCCCGGACCCTGGCCTCGCCCCGCTTGCGCGACACGGCGAGGTTGACGAAGGCACGCTCATCGTCGAGCCGCGCGATCCGTTCGGGACTGGCCTGGAAGTCGAGCCGGAGCGGCCGTTCGACGGTGATCTTGCGGAAGCCGAAGTGCGTGGTGGGGTAGACGCGGCTGACGATGGTCTCGCGCTCCTCGCCGTCCCGCTCGACCTTGCGGGTGGCGCCGTCCTGGAAGTCGGCCAGCAGCCGCAGGACGTCCTGCTTCCGCTCGAACGGCACCTCGCGGCGCTTGGCGCCGAGGCTCTTGCGCAGCAGGACCCAGAACGAGGTGGCGTTGACGAGTTGGACCATGCCGCGCCGCTCCGCCCGCTTGCGGTTCGTCAGCACCCAGACGTAGGTGGCGATGCCCGTGTTGTAGAAGAGCTGCTCGGGCAGGGCGATCAGCGCTTCGAGCAGGTCGTTCTCGAGGATCCAGCGGCGTATCTCGCTTTCGCCGCTGCCGGCGTCGCCGGTAAACAGCGGCGAGCCGTTCATGATGATCGCCACCCGCGAGCCGCCCCGGCCCGAGTCCTTGACGTGGGCCAGCATGTGCTGCAGGAACAGGAGCTGGCCGTCGCTGATCCGCGGCAGCCCCGGACCGAAGCGCCCCGCCGCGCCCCGGTCGTGCTCGGCGCGCACCGCGTCCTGGTCGCGCTTCCAGTCCTTGCCGTAGGGCGGATTGGCGATCAGGTAGTCGAAGCCGGTCCCGCCGTGCCGGTCGTTCGACAGCGTGCTCCCGAACAGGACGTTCTCGGCGTCGCGGCCGTCCGCCGACTTCATGAAGAGGTCGGACTTGCAGATGGCGAAGGTCTCCGGGTTGACCTCCTGGCCGAAGAGGTGGATGTCGGCGTCGGGGTTCATTGCCTCGCCGCGGCGCTCGCCGTCGCGCGTCTCGCCGGCGGTGAGGTGCTCCTTGGCGATGGTGAGCATGCCGCCCGAGCCGCAGCACGGGTCGTAGACGCTGAGCACGACCCCCCTGGTGCGCAGCCGTTCCTCGTCGCCGGCCAGCAGCAGGTCGACCATCAGGTGGACGACGTCACGGGGCGTGAAGTGCTCGCCGGGGTTTTCGTTGAGCGCCTCGTTGAACTTGCGGATGAGCTCCTCGAAGATCGTGCCCATCGCGGCGTTGTCGACCGCGTCGGGGTGGAGGTTCACCTGCGGGTCGCCGAACCGTTGCACGACCTGGAACAGGAGCCCCGACTCGTCGAGCTTGGAGATGGTGTTGTCGAAGTCGAACTTCTCGAGCACCTCGCGCATGTTGGGGCTGAACCCGGCGATGTAGTTGCGCAGGTTCTGGGCGATGTGGGGGGCATCAGCCAGCAGCTTCTCGAAGTCGTAGCGTGACGTGTTGTAGAACGCGAAGCCGGAGGCGCGCCGGAGCTGCGGGTCGAGATTGTCGATCTTGCCCGCGTACTTGGCCTGGACCTCCAGTACGCTTCGCTTGGTTGGGGCCAGCACGCAGTCGAGCCGCCGCAGCACGGTGAGCGGCAGGATGACGTCCTGGTACTTGCCCCGCTTGAAGGTGTCGCGGATCAAGTCCGCCACGCCCCAGATGAAGCTGACGATCTGGCTGTGGTTCATGTCGGGTCCGTTCCGAAATCGGATCGCCGGGCGCGGTCAGTCGTCGGTGATCTCGGCTTCGAGGATCACGGCAGCCTCTCTGCCGCCGAACGTCGAGGAGAAGACGGTCATGCCGGCGAAGTTGTACTCGGGCGGGGCCTCGTTCATCTCGCGCTGCATCGTTCCGGTCCGGTTCGTCGCGAGCAGGATGTAGCGGAAACGGCGACCCTCCGGGTCGAGCGTCATGATGACGACCGCTTCGCGACCGCCGAAGGCGGTCTCGCCGCCCTGGGTGCCGGCGAAACGGTAGCCGCGCGCTCCGGCCTCGTTCAACTCGTCCTGCATGGTCCCTGTGCGGTTGGTCGCGAGAAGCAGGTACTTCTCCGGCTGCTGAGCCAGCGCGGATGGTGCCAGGACGAGCAGGGTCACGGTGATTGCGATCGTCGCTTGGAGCTTGCGCAAGGGGTTTCCTTCCTATTCAGGGAAGCACGTTCTACGGAGCCGTCGACGCCGTGCAGTCAATCTGCCCGCCTTCAATGCCGTGCGCGGAGCAACTTGGGAGCGTCGGAGACGTTCGGAGAGGATCCTAACGGACGTGCCGGGCGGCGGTCCGTGCCGTGGTCAAGGACTTCGTTCCCGGTACTCCCGCTCCGGGCGTCGACGCGTCAGCAGTTCCAGGAAACTTGGCTGATCGGGCCGCCCGTACCGAAGCCGTTCGTCTCGGTCCAGGATCGCCAGGCACCTCGTTCGGGTCCAGCAGCCCCGCTCGGCCGCCTCGACCTGGAAGGCTGGAGCCGGCGAGCGGACTCGAACCGCTGACCTGCTGATTGCGAATCCTGATGTAGCCTGTCCAACCACGTCCGGAGGTCAGCGTACGCGACTTCGGCGGGCGATTCGCTCATCGCCGGTTCCTCACCCTCTCGTCGACGATCTTCGACACGAGTTCCCGTCGCCGCGCGTCGACGGTGGCCGTGTGCGGCAGCACCGTCCGGTACATTTCCAATGCCTGATCGGCGCTCGTGATCTCCAGTTGGTCGATCAAGACGCCGATGTCGTCCTCGTCGCTATTCCGGGCGGCGTCGATCTTCATCGCCAGCATGTGCTCCGCCGATGCGCCAGTCACGGCCAGGCCGGGCGTGTTGAAGACCGTGCGCGCCCGATCGTCCTTGGCCGGCGGCATGAACAGTCTGGCGTTCTCGTTGAGCCAGTTCGGGTCCAGATTCTCCTCTTCCGCTATCTCTTCGGCTGCGGCCAGCACCGCGTCCTTCGCGTACTCGATCCGAGCGTCGACGTCACGGGTTGTCCGCTCCCGACCGTAGCCGACGATCATCGCGCTGCCGCCGACGATGTAGAGCTGGCCCCGAATTCCGCGTGCGGCCAGCCTCGCCGAGAGCGTCTCGAACAGCTTCATGATGCGGTTGCGATCCAGGGACCCACTCATGTCGCTCACCCCCCCGGGCATCGAGGCATCTCGGATCCGGCACCGCGCCGTGACGGATGAACGCTGCGGGCGCGAACGCGATCGCCTCCTTCACCATGGTCGGCGTCGTGGGCAGGATCCAGGTGATCTCCAGGAACCGCTCGGCTTCCTCCAGCCACGCTGGCGGCTGTTGCTGGTGGAGTTCGCACAGGTGCTCTACGGTCGCGGCCAGGAGCGCATCCCATCGGGTATCCGTAGTCGGGGGCCTCTGGTTCAGCACTTTCTGCTGTTTTTCTCGCCCGAGCGACCGGAAGTTCCGGGGCAGGTCGTGCAGGATCGCCCGGGTGAGGTCTGCGTCGGTCCACCCGGCGCGTATCGCGTCGGTGTAGTCGCTGAGTGCGACCCGGGCGGGCTCGCGCGGGTGTCGTGCCGCGTCCATCGTGGTCTGGTCCGCTCTCAACGTTTCCAGCCTACGGCTCAACTTCGCCGCCGGTCAATGTGCGGCGAGCGTGCTCCAAGACACCGTGTCCGGGGTTGCGTTCGAGAACGCAAGCCCAACCGGCGAGCCAGGGCTGAGCGGCGACTAGGCATGGAAACGCGGCACGACCATGTCGCGGCCCACAGCAGCCGGTCCGACGTGGTGCTCGACGCAAGAAGCGGGCATCCCCGGCATGCGGCACCTCGCGTTCAAGCGTAGCGACATCGCCCACGGCCGGGCCGGTCCGCGGGAAAGCCGCTCGCTCGGATCTGTGGGGGCGAAAGCCGAATGGCTGAGCTTACCCGACCATCCCCCGCGAGCGAGGCGGGCCGGTACCAGATCACGCACGTACCGGCGCCCGTGCGTTCTCGAGACCGTCGCATGGGACTTCGCGAGCCGGTGCTGCCGCGCTACGAGCGGATCTGTAGCCCATGATAGACTATGCCAAAGTGCAAGAGCTCGGGAATGCAAGGAATCGGATGACACCATCATCAGGATTTCAGGCCTACGCCTGTCAAATTGTCCAAGGGTGTTCTAAACCGAGATAGAGGAGCTACGCAATGGACGGGGACACCTCGGTTGGTTCGGATGAAGAATCTACTGGGTCCACGCCTGTGTCCAGCAGCGACACTGTATCCAAGAACCGGGAGGCGGCTAGTCGCCTGATCGAAAAGGAGATTGACGGCCTAGTTGGACATCTTGATAGTCTCGGAGGGACCCTCCCATTCCTAATGGCGGCATTGGACGCTATAAGGGCGGGCGAGCGGGAGAAGCGGGATAAGTACGAAACAGACAACGCAATGGCCGTAGAGGAAACGGAAACCAAACGAACAGTTACGTTAACTGTAGAAGCTTTTGCGCCGTACAAGCGGTTGATAAAGCATCTCCAAACCGCTAGTCGCGCGACTGTCTTGCTTCCGGAGATCTTTGTTGTCGCGCTAGTCAGTCAGTACGACGCTTTCTTGGGCGGACTCGTGCGTGCGTTGATGAAGGGTAGGCCGGAGATCGTTAATGCAAGCGGCCGTAAGATGCCGTTTTCGCAACTTGTTGGCTTTGAATCCATAGAAGCTGCGCGCGACGCAATAATATATGAGGAAGTGGAGGCGCTGCTGAGGAAGAGTCACGACGAGCAGTTTTCCTGGCTTGAGTCGACGTTCAAATTGAAGCTTAGGGAGGGGCTCCAGCAATGGCCCGATTTTGTTGAGCTAACAGAACGTCGAAACTTGTTTGTTCACGCGAGGGGTATTGTGTCTCGTCAGTATCTTGACGTGTGCCGTCGGCACAGGGTGCGCGTGGGCGAGGAAATGAAGCTCGGAAAGAAACTTCATGTTACGCCGGAGTACTTTGCTAATGCGCACGGCTGCGTGCTTGAGATCGGTGTGATGCTCGGCCAAGTTCTTTGGAGGAAGATGCTTCCGGACTCCTTGCTTGATGCGGATAAGCACCTGAATCGTGTTTGTTATGAGCTCTTGGAAGAACGTCGTTACGATTTGGCGGCGACTCTCCTGGACTTTGCTGCCTGCACTTTCAAAAAAAAGTTCGGGTCTGAAGAGTACCGACGCATGATGGTTGTCAATCGGGCGCAGGCATACAAATGGCTCAAGCAGGGTGGCAAGTGCGAGAAAATTATGCAATCAGAGGACTGGAGTGCATCGCAGGACTCGTTTAGGCTGGCCGACGCGGTCCTGAAAGACGACATCGAGGCCACAACGCAGATGATGAGACGTATCGGAGCGACAGATGAAGTTGTCACAAAGGAGTCGTATCGCGACTGGCCGCTGTTTCGCGAGGTCCGTAAGCAAGAGGAATTTCGGAAAGCGTATCGAGAAATATTTGGCGAACCACTCGAGAGAGTCGAAGTGAAGGCTGGGGGCGACGGAGACGAAGACTGGCAGAACGGAACGCTGGCCGAGGAGGATGCGCCCGACAACGGGAAAGCGTCGCAGGGTCCGATTCACTGACGGTGGGCATCGCAGTTGCCAACGGTGCAACGCATCGAAGCCGGAATCATCCAGGATTCGGTTCAGCCCGGTCGAAAGCAAAAAAGCGCCCGTGGCTCGTTGGCGGTTCCGCCGTGTCCACCGACACCGATCCGCGACTTTCGCCACAGCGTTCAGCCTGCGGTTGGAGACACGAACGCCGAGATCGCGCCGGTGGTGCCGACTCGGTCGTGGGGTGCGATCCGAGCGCCACCATGACCTTCCGGACGCCGGTGGCCCGGGTTCAGGTTCGACGAGGCACGCGCCCATCTGCGCCGCCCGGTACAGGTGCCGCCGGCTGGGTGGCTTTCGGGTCGTCGGCGGGGCCGAGGCGGTCGGCACCATGCGCAACGGGCACCTGAACCCATGCCAGCACGAGCTCGAGGGACTTCGGAGTCGACGGGTTCGAGCCGTCGACTGTCGTTCGGGCTCGAGCCGCCTCTCGTCGCCGGCCTCCACCTGATGATCGGTCGGGGGATGTCGTCGTCAGTGAGCCCTGGATGCCAGAAGGCGACTGTGCCGCGCCGCCACAGGATCGGGATCTGCACCCTATGTGCACCCTACGCGAGCAGGGGCCGCGACCGTAGCGTTCGGCGCGCGCCCGCAAATAACTGAAAAAAAGGAGAAAAGCTGGAGCCGGCGAGCGGACTCGAACCGCTGACCTGCTGATTACGAATCAGCTGCTCTACCAACTGAGCTACGCCGGCTTCTCCTGCGCGAGGAGGAGGGTCGGAGCGCCGCTCGCTGCTGCGCGCCAACCGAAAATGTTAGCACAAGGCCAGGCCGCGCCGGCCGCCGAGCGCGGCTCGAAGCCGGCGCCGGCTCAGCCGGCGGTCGAGCGCCGCTCGAAGAGGACCCGCCCCTCGTCCGACAGCAGCACCCACAGGCCATAGCCCCCGAGCGCCGTGCCGAAGGGGAAGTTGAGCAGGTGCAGCAGCGACAGCACGACGGTCAGCATGCGCGCCCACGGCCGGTACGTCATCAGGCCGAAGCCGGCGGCGATGCCCGGCACCGACAGGGTCAACACGATCATCGTCAGCACCGTGCCGACGATGCCCACTATGGGGACGGCAATCCAGGCGTCGGGATCCGACGCGGCGCCGAGGCCGATCAGGCCCGCTGCGCCGCCGAAGATGAGCAGGATCGCGAGCGCGGCGACCAGGCCGATGGCGCCGAACGCGATGTGGAAGGCGCCGAGAATCGTCACATGTCGTTCCATGGATGGCTCCACCGTGAGCGTCATTGCCAGCGCGCGGCGCAGACTCCTAGAATAGCCTGTTGCCGTCGCCGCGCCGGGCGTCGCCGTGGCGGTCGTCTCGTCCGTCGAGCCCCGGGCGCGCGGCGCGTGCCGCGGCGGGGTCGCCACCATGCGCATGCCGGAGCCGAACCGCCAGCAGCCCGTCGGGCAGATCGTCATCCGGGGCGCCCGCACCCACAACCTCAAGAACATCGACCTGACGCTCCCGCAGGAGCGGCTGATCATCGTCACCGGCGTGAGCGGCTCGGGGAAGTCGTCGCTGGCCTTCGACACGGTCTACGCGGAGGGACAGCGGCGCTACGTGGAGTCGCTGTCGGCCTACGCCCGGCAGTTCCTCGAGCGGATGGAGAAGCCGGACGTCGACCGCATCGAGGGCATCTGCCCCGCCATCGCGATCCGCCAGAAGAACAGCGTGCGGAACCCGCGTTCGACGGTCGGCACGACGACGGAGATCTACGACTACCTGCGGCTGCTCTTTGCGCGGGTCGGCCGTACGATCTGCCGCGGCTGCGGCGTGGAGGTGACGCGCGAGACGCCGGAGGCGGTGGCCGGCAGGCTCGCGGCCCTGCCGGACGGGACGCGGCTGCTGGTCGGCTTCGTCCACGCCGTGGACGGGGCGGCGCGAGTCCGCGCGGCGGGCGACGGGGCGTCCGCGGCTGCCGGCGGCGCGGATCCGGTCGCGGCGACCGGTGGCCCGGGCGCGGCCGCGGCGACCGATGTTCCGGACCCGGCTGCGGCGGCCGCTGACGCGAGCGCGGTCGCGGCGGCGCTCGACGGCCTCCGTCGCAAGGGATTCGGACGGCTCCACGTGGACGGCCGCGCGGTCTCGTTCGACGATCTCGACCCGGAGGCGCTGGCCGGCAGCGACGCGCTGCAGGTCGTGGTGGACCGCATCCGGACCGCGGCGGCGGCGCGGCCCCGGTTGACCGAGGCGATCGAGACCGCGTATCAGGAGGGGGGCGGAAACGCGTTCGCAGTGGAGGTGGGCGGCGCCGAGCCGGCGCGCCACGAGTTCAGCGAGCGCTTCGAGTGCCGCCCCTGCGGAATCGCTTACGAGGAGCCGCAGCCGACGCTATTCTCCTTCAACAGCCCGTTCGGGGCGTGTCCGACCTGCCACGGCTTCGGTAACGTGATCGAGCTCGACATGCGTCTGGTCGTGCCCGACGAGACGAAGTCGATCGCGCAGGGCGCCGTCGAGCCGTGGACCAAGCCGCACTACCGCTCGCATCTGGCCGACCTGAAGCGGGCCGCCCGCCGCCGCGACATTCGGATGACGGTCCCGTGGTCGGAGCTCTCGGACGAGGAGCGGCGCTTCGTGATCGAGGGGGACGGCGCCGGTTACGACGGTATCCGGGGCTTCTTCAGCGCGCTGGAGCGCAAGAAGTACAAGGTGCACGTGCGGGTGTTCCTGAGCCGCTACCGCGGTTACCGCGCCTGTGCGGACTGCGGCGGCACGCGCCTGCGGCGCGAGGCCCGCGACGTGCGGGTCGGCGGCCGGACGATTGACGAAATCGCGGGGTTCACGGTGGCGGCGGCGTGCCGGTTCTTCGAGGACCTGACGCTGTCGGCGAAGGAGACCGCCATCGCCGAGCGGGTGATCCGCGAGATCCGGCGGCGGGTCGGGTTCCTGAGCGGCGTCGGCCTCGACTATCTGACGCTCGACCGGCTGTCGTCGACCCTCTCCGGCGGCGAGGCGCAGCGGATCAACCTGGCGACCTCGCTCGGATCGTCCCTCGTAGGCACGCTGTACGTGCTCGACGAGCCGTCCATCGGGCTGCATCCCCGCGACAACGAGCGGCTGATTCGCATCCTCGGGCAGCTCCGCGACCAGGGGAACACGGTGCTGGTGGTGGAGCACGACGCCGACATGATCCGCGCCAGCGACTACGTGGTCGATCTCGGCCTCGGCGCCGGCACGCGCGGCGGCCGCGTGGTGTATGCCGGCGGGCTCGACGGCCTGTCGCGCGAGACGACGTCGCTGACCGCGAAGTACCTGCGCGGAGACCTGGCCATCCCGATCCCGGCGTCGCGCCGCCGGCGGCTGCCGAACAGCCAGGCCCTGCGGGTGCGCGGCGCGGCCGAGCACAACCTGAAGGGCATCGACGTCGAGATCCCGCTGAACATGCTGACCTGCGTGACCGGCGTCAGCGGCTCGGGCAAGTCGACGCTGGTGCACGACGTGATGTATGCCGCGGTCAAGCGCGCGAAAGGGGCCTGGGAGAAGCGCGTCGGCGCCCACGACGGGATCGACGGTGTGGAGCTGCTGAACGACGTCGTGCTCGTCGACCAGACCCCGATCGGCCGCACCCCCCGCTCGAATCCGGTGACCTACCTCAAGGCCTTCGATCCCATCCGGGAGCTGTTCGCGGCCACGAGGGCAGCGCGGGCGCGCGGGTTCTCCCCGAGCCACTTCTCGTTCAACGTGCCCGGCGGGCGCTGCGACGCGTGCGAGGGGGAGGGGGAGGTCCGCGTGGAGATGCAGTTCCTGGCGGACGTGTTCATGCCGTGCGAGCAGTGCGACGGCAAGCGGTTCAAGCCGCAGGTGCTGGAGGTGACCTGGCGCGGGCTGCGGGTGGACGAGGTGCTGGACCTGACGGCGCGCGAGGCCCTGCAGTTCTTCGGCTCGTCGCCCAAGGTGGTCCGCAAGCTGAAGGTGCTGGACGAGATCGGCCTCGGGTATCTCCGCCTCGGCCAGCCGGCCACGACCCTTTCGGGGGGCGAGGCGCAACGCATCAAGATCGCGGCGCACCTGTCGACGCGCCACGGCGATCGCTCGCTGTACATCTTCGACGAGCCGACCACCGGCCTGCACTTCGACGACATCTCCAAGCTGCTGGCCGCGTTCTCGAGGCTGGTCGACGCCGGGCACACCCTGCTCGTCATCGAGCACAATCTGGACGTCATCAAGACCGCGGACTGGATTGTCGATCTGGGCCCCGAGGGGGGCGAGGCGGGGGGCGAGGTCGTCGTGGCCGGACCGCCGGAGCGGGTGGCGGAGCATGCCGGGTCGCACACCGGGCGCTACCTGCGCGAGGTGCTGGCCGCCCTGCGCGCCCCCGCCTGACGGGACGACCGTGGGCAACGCGGACCGCCTGCCGCGATCGTTCTACCGCGGGCCGCCGCTCGAGGTGGCCCGCGCGCTGCTCGGCAAGGTGGTCGTGCACCGCGGCCGGGGCGGCCCCGCGGCCGGCAGGATCGTCGAGGTCGAGGCCTACGGCGGGGAGGACGATCCGGCGTGTCACGCCGCGGCCGGCCTGACGCCGCGCAACGCGCCGCTCTACGGGCCGCCCGGCTACGCCTACGTCTATCTGAATTACGGCATCCACTACCTGCTGAACGCCGTGACCGGGCCGGCGGGGTTCCCGGCCGCGGTCCTCATTCGCGCCCTCAGCCCCCTGGAGGGCCTCGACGGGATGCGCCGCCGGCGGTCGGGGCGGCGGGGCGCGGCGCCGCCGCCCGACGAGGCGCTCTGCCGGGGGCCGGGCAACCTGACGCGGGCGCTCGGGGTCACGCTGCGGCAGAACCGGTTGGACCTGTGCGGCCCGCGCCTGTTCGTCGAGGATCGCGGATTGCCGGTGGGGCCGGTCCGCTGGGGGCCGCGCATCGGGATCACGGTCGGGACCGGGCGCCGGTGGCGGGGTTGCCTGGCCGATTCCGCGGCGGTTTCGCGGGGCGGGCCGCCTTGAGATTCGGCCCGCCGGCGTCTTGGACCGCGCCGGGCCGCTGTAGTACCATCTGCGGCCGCATATGGAGTCCATTCAGGCCACCCGAATCCGCAAGGGCATGTTGATCAAGATGAACGCGACGCTGTACCGCGTTCTCGAGTTCAACCACGTCACGCCCGGCAAGGGCCGCGCGTTCGTGCAGACGCGGATGCGCAGCGTCGTCGCCGGCACCCAGACCGATCACAAGTTCGCTTCCGGCGATTTCGTCGAGCGCGCGGTGCTCGACACGCGCAAGATGCAGTATCTCTACGCCGACGGCGAGGGGTATCACTTCATGGACACCGAGTCCTACGAGCAGGTGCATCTGACCGGGGAGACGCTCGGCGACGCGGTCAGCTACCTGCTGCCGGACGCGACCATCACCGTGGAGTTCTTCGAGGGCTCGCCGGTCGGGATCGAGCTGCCCCTGACGGTCGACCTGGCGGTCGAGGAGACCGCGCCCGCGATCAAGGGCGCCACGGCGAGCGCGCAGCTCAAGCCGGCGCGGCTCGAGACCGGCCTGGTGGTGCAGGTCCCGCCCTTCGTCAGCAACGGCGACAGGGTCCGTGTGAACACCGACACCGGCGAGTATCTCTCGCGCGCCTGACCGGAGGGGAGACATCGACGTTCCCCGAGCGGTCGGCGTCGCGCTGTTCGCGCTGGGCGTCGGCTTTCTCGTCGCCAACCTGCGCATCCTCGGACAGTTCGTCCTCTATCGCCGGCTGCGCGCATCGGCCCTGTTGACCTGGCCGAGCGAGAAACCGCCGTTGTACGGCTGGCTGCTGGCCCTCGGCGTCGTGGCCGGCGTGCTCGTCTTCATCAAGCTGGTGGTGCAGCAGCAGCCGCCGCAACGGGCGTTCGGCGAGGGAATGATGCTGCTCTACTACGCCTACGCGGTGCCGTTGCGGGTGCGCATCGGGCGGGGGCTGTACGCCGGCGGCATCTGGTCGGACAGCGGCTACGTGCCGTACTCCAAGATCGGCGGCCTGAGCTGGCGCGAGGAGTCCACGATCACGCTGGTCATCATCTACCGGCTGCGCAGCCTCGCCCGGCGGCTCACCGTGCCGCAGGCCCACTACGGCGAGGTGCGCCGGCTGCTGCGGGACAAGATCGCCGCTCACGACATCCACTTCACCGGCAAGACGCTCGACCTGGGGGGCGACCAGCGCGACGTGGTATGAGCCGCGCGCCGGGCGTCTGCGCCGTAGCGTCATGGAGAGGAGAGATGGGCGGGAGCGCCAAGCCGGCGAGGCGTTTCGGCGCGCTCTCGGGGCGCTATTGCAGCAGGGCGGCCAGGATGCCGATCAGGCCGGGTCCGCTCGCCACCGGGTCGCCCAGCCACCCCGGCGGGGTGAGCCAGATGAACGCCAGGATGGCGATGACCATCAGGTCGTACTGCCAGGTCGCGCGCTCGAAGGTCCAGTAGAGCGCGTGCCAGACCATCCGGAGCGGCAGGGTCATCACCCGCGACACGCTCATGCCGGCAGCTCCCGGTTGTCCGAGCGCACCGCTCGCCACGTGAAGTAGATGCGGTCGAGCACGGTCAGCACCGACAGCACCAGGATGACCCACAGGACGGCGGCCATGCGGTTGGTGAACGCCCCGATCATGAACAGCACGATCCGCTCCGGCCGCTCCATGAAGCCGACCTTGCAGAGGGGGATGATCGACTCGGCCCGCGCCCGCGTGTAGCTGGTCATCACCGAGAAGGTGAGCGTGAGGGCCGCGATCAGGACGTAGTCCGGACGCTCGAGCGTGGCGTAGAGGTAGATGAGGCCGGTCAGGATGAACAGGTCCGAGAACCGGTCCATGACCGAGTCCCAGAAGCCGCCGAAGCGGGAGCTCAGCTTCAGCTCGTCGGCCACCTTGCCGTCGATGAAGTCGAAGATGTTCGCCACCAGCATGATCCAGCCGGCGAGGCCGAAGCGGCCCGTGGCCAGCGCCCAGCCGGCGGCCCCGTTGATGATGACGCCGGTCAGCGTCAGCACGTTCGGGTGAATCCGAAGCGCTACGCACAACGCGATGATGGCGCGGAGCGGTAACAGGCAGGCGCGCCCAATGGCGCCGGTGAACGTCATCGATGCTCGTCAGGTGATCGGCCCGGCCCTATATTCTAGAGGCGGATGGCGATTCGGGATCTGCGGGACGCGATCGCCCGGCTGCCGGAGCAGCCTGGAGTCTACCTGTACTTCAACGGTCGTGGGGAGACGATCTACGTGGGGCGCGCGCGCGCCCTGCGCGACCGGGTCCGCAGCTACCTGGGCGCGTACGGCAGCAGCCCGAAGACCGACGCGCTGCTCGACGAGGCGGCCCGGCTGGAGGTGATCGTCACCGATTCGCTGGTCGAGGCGCTGGCTCTCGAGAACAACCTCATCAAGGCGCGATCGCCGCGCTACAACATTCTCCTGCGGGACGACAAGAACTACCCCTATCTGCAGCTCACCACCGCCGAGGCGTTCCCGCGCGTCCTGGTGGCGCGGCAGGTGGCGCGCGACGGCAACGTCTACGCCGGTCCGTTCATGCCGGCGGCCTTCGCCCGCAAGACGATGTCGCTGACGCACCGGCTGTTCGGGATCCGCTCGTGCAACGAGGTGATTACCGGGCAGCGGGACCGGCCGTGCCTGGAGTACGACATCAAGCGCTGCGTCGCGCCCTGCGTGTCCGAGGTCTGCAGCCAGGAGCAGTACGCCGAATCGGTCGAGCAGACGCGGCTGTTCCTGGAGGGGCGCACCGACGAGGTCGTCGGCAGCCTGCGGCGGCAGATGCAGGAGGCGTCCGACGGCGAGCGCTACGAGCGCGCGGCGCAGTGCCGGGACGCGATGCGCACGGTCGAGACGCTGCGCGACCGGCAGCAGAAGATGGCGACGAGCCGGCTCGGCGACCGGGACGCCTTCGGCGTGAAGCTGGGGCCGGACGGCGGGGTGATCCAGATCTTCCAGATGCGCCGCGGCCGGGTCGTGGAGCGGGTCGAGCTGGTGGCCGATGACGTGCAGGCGGCGACCGAGAGCGAGCGCGACCTGGTGCAGGCGGCGGTGCAGCAATTCTACGCGGCGCACGACGTGCCGCCCGAGGTGCACGTGCCGGTCGAGGTGGAGGAGCGCGAGGAGGTGGAGCGCTGGCTCTCCCTGCGCGCGGGGCGCCGCGTGAAGCTGCACGTGCCCAAGCGCGGCGACACCCGCGGCCTGCTGGACCTGGCGACGCGCAACGCCGGGCTGGCCTACGACTCGCGCTACAGCGAGGACGCCCGGGTCCACGCCGGGGCGCTCGAGGAGCTGCAGCGCGTGCTGGACCTGCCGGCGGCGCCGCACCGGGTCGAGTGCTTCGACATCTCGACGGTGCAGGGCCGCGAGACCGTCGGCTCGCTGGTCGTCTGCGAGGACGGGCGGATGCAGCGCGGCGAGTACCGCAAGTTCCGGGTGCAGGGACTCGGTGCGGCCCGCGGGCGGGGCCGGCGGAAGGCCGCGGCCCGCTCCCGCCCCGCGGACTCAGCGGCGCCGGCGCGGGAGCCCCGCGCCAGGCCGGACGACTTCGCGGCGATGGAGGAGGTCGTCCTGCGGCGCTACCGCCGGTTGCTGGAGGAGGGCGGACCGTTCCCGGATCTGGTGGTCGTCGACGGCGGCAAGGGCCAGTTGACGTCGGCGTACCGCGCCTTCGAGACGCTCGGCCTGGGCAATCTCGTCGCCGTGGGCATCGCCAAGCGCGACGAGGAGCTGTTCACGCGCGGGGCGTCCGAGCCGATTCGCCTGCCGAAGACCAGCCCCGCCCTGCACCTGGTCCAGCGCGCGCGCGACGAGGCGCACCGGTTCGCGGTGACGTACCACCGGCGGGCGCGCAGGATGCGCGATTTCGAATCCGAGCTCGACCTCATCCCCGGGATCGGCGCGCGCCGGCGGCGGGCGTTGCTGGAACGGTTCGGGAGCCTCGCGAACGTGCGCCGCGCCTCACGCGAGGATCTGCTGCCGGTGATCGGCCCCAGGCTCGCCGCCGCCGTCCTCGATCATTTCGCGCGGCTGCCCGTCAAGACCTGATCCCGTACGTGCGGACGCCGGCTCCCGGCCCGTCCGGTCGCGTCGAGTCGAGGCGGGGCGGGGCTTGCCCGCCCGCCGGCCCTGCCGTATGCTGATAGCCGGTGTTCGATACCGGCCCCGCGATCATCTGTTTCCTACCGGTTCTCTTTCTCTCCCCGGCGTTCGGCGGCCGGCGCGCGCCCGGGCCGCGTTTCGCGATCCGTTCCGCAGATGGCCGATAGAGCGAAGCCGCGCGTCGTTTCCGGGATGCGCCCGACGGGCAGGCTGCACCTGGGGCATCTGGCCGGCGCCCTCGGCAAGTGGGCGGATCTGCAGGCCGACTACGACTGCATGTACTTCGTCGCGGACTGGCACGCCCTGACCAGCGAGTTCGCCGACACGTCGGGACTGACCGGTTACGCGTACGACAACGTCGCCGACTGGATCGCGGCCGGCGTCGATCCGGAGCAGAGCACGCTGTTCGTGCAGTCGCTGGTGCCGGAGCACGCGGAGCTGTACCTGCTGCTGCAGATGGTGGTGCCGATTCCCTGGCTCGAGCGGGTGCCGACCTACAAGGAGCAGATCGACCAGTTGGCGGAGCGCGACCTGTCGTCGATAGGCTTCCTGGGCTATCCGCTGCTGCAGACCGCCGACGTCATCATCTACGACGCGCGGTACGTTCCCGTCGGCGATGACCAGGTGCCGCACCTGGAGCTGTCGCGCGAGGCGGTGCGCCGCTTTCACCAGTTTTTCGGGGAGGTCTTCGTCGAGCCGCAGCCCCTGCTGACGCACTTCCCGCGCCTGCCGGGCCTCGACAACCGCAAGATGTCGAAGAGCTATGCGAACACCATCGACATGGCGGACGACGCGAAGACGGTGCGCAAGAAGGTGATGCGCATGTTCACGGATCCGAAGCGCGTCCGGGCCGACATCCCCGGCACGGTCGAGGGCAACCCGGTGTTCATCTACCACGACGCCTTCAACCCCGACACCGCCCAGGTGGACGACTTCAAGGCGCGCTATCGGGCGGGCACGGTCGGCGACGTCGAGGTGAAGGTGGCCCTGGCCGACGCGATCAACGCGCGCCTGGATCCGTTGCGGGAGCGGCGGGCCGAGATTCTGGCCCGGCCCGGCCGGATTCGTGAGATCCTGCAGGACGGCTCCGCACGCGCCCGGACGACGGCCCGCGACACGATGGAGCGGGTGCGCGACGCGGTGGGGCTGCGGTACGGCGCGGGGCAGGGGTGAGGAAGCGGGGTCGACCCACATGGCCGAACGCGACGCGCACTTGACGGACGCGGCGGTCGCCGGCGCCGATCCGGACGCGCCGCCCGGCTTCGAGTCGATTCTGCCGGACTACCCGGTCCGGCTCACCAACTTCGAAGGGCCCCTCGACCTGCTGATTCACCTCATCAAGAAGAACGAGGTGGACGTCTACGACATTCCCATCGCGCTGATCTCGCAGCAGTACCTGGAGTACCTGGATCTGATGCGGGAGATCAACCTGGACGTGGCCGGCGAGTTCCTGGTGATGGCGGCGACGCTGATCCACATCAAGTCGCGGATGCTCGTTCCGCGCGTGGAGGCCGGGGCGGAGGCCGACGCGGAGGAGGAGGATCCCCGCGAGGCGCTGGTGCAGCGCCTGCTCGAACACCAGCGGTTCAAGGCCGCGGCGGAGATGCTGCACGAGTGCGAGACGGTGCGCAGCGCGCAGTGGACGCGCCCCGACGAACGGGTCGACGAGATTGCCGGCGCCCCGTTCGAGCGCGAGCTCGAGGTCGATCTGTTCAGCCTGCTCCAGGCCTTCCAGGCGGTCCTGGCGCGGTCGCGGGACCGGCGGAACAGCGTGCCCCTGCCGGCGGACTTGATCTCAATCGAGGCCCGCATGGAGGACATGCTGGGCCGGCTGGCGCAGGGCGGCCCATGCGGATTCGACGACCTGTTCGCCGACGTGTCGTCCCGGCAGGAGATCATCGTGACGTTTCTCGCTACGCTGGAACTGATCCGGACCCGGTTGATTCGCGTGCTCCAGGCCCGTGTCTGCGGGCCGATTCGGATCTACCTGAGCGAGCCGGCGGCCGCGCCGGCGGCAGAGGCGGTGTCCGGCGGCACGGACTCGAACGATGACGTCGGGGAGGAGCCGGGGTGATCGACGCGCTGGCCGATCTGAAAGCGACCATCGAGGCATTGATATTCGCGTCGCCGGACCCGCTGACGCTGAAGATCCTGCTGAAGACGCTCGACGACGAGCCGCGCGAGCACGTCGAGGAGGCGCTGGCCGCGCTTCGCCGGGACTGGGACGACAGGCCGGGCGGCCTGCAACTGGTCGAGGTGGCCGGCGGCTATCAGATCGTCACCCGGCCGGAGTTGCACGACCGCGTGCGGCGGCTGTTCCACGAGCATTCCAGCCAGCGCCTCTCGGTACAGGCGCTCGAGACGCTGGCCGTCATCGCCTACCGCCAGCCGGTCACCGGACCGGAGATCGCCGAGATTCGGGGCGTCAACACCTCGGGAGTCATCGGTACGCTGGTGGACCGGCGCCTGGTCAAGGTGGTCGGACGCAAGGCGGTGATCGGCCGGCCGTTCCTCTACGCCACCACCCGCGAGTTTCTCGATCGCTTCGGGTTGAAGGACCTGACCGATCTGCCGAAGGTGGAGGACATGGCCGAGGCGTTGGGGATGGAGGTGCCGCCGGCCCTCGCCGCCGACGATCCGCGGGACGCGGCGCTGCCCTTCGAGCCGCCGCCCGGGAGCGTCGCGGGGCCGGGCGCCGGCGCCGGGAAGGTCCACTGAGTCCCCGCACCCGGCATGTCTGCTGCTGAACCGATGGTCGAGCCGGCGGTCCCTCTCGCGGGGCTCGTGCGACTGCAGAAGCTGCTGTCGGCGGCCGGGGTCGCCTCCCGGCGGGCGGCCGAGCAGCTCATCGCGGACGGCCGCGTGACGGTGAACGGACGGACCGTGCGGGAGCAGGGCACGCGCGCGGACCCGGCGCGGGACGACGTGCGCGTCGACGGGCGGCGGATCGCGCGGGAGGTGCGGCGCCGGTACGTCGTGCTGCACAAGCCGCGCGGCTACGTCACCACGCGGAGCGATCCCCACCGGCGGAAGACGGTACTGGATCTGGTCCCCGACGTGCGGGAGTACGTCTATCCGGTGGGCCGGCTCGACTACGAGTCCGAGGGGCTGCTGCTGTTGACCAACGACGGGGCGCTGGCCGCCGTTCTGACACATCCGCGCCACGGGGTCGCCCGCGTCTACGAAGCGACCGTGCGCGGCGTTCCGAGCGTCGCGAGGCTGCGCCGCCTCGCCGCCGGGGTCGAGATCGACGGCCGCCCGACCGCGCCCGCCGAGGTGCGGATGCTGCGCGGCGGCGCGCCGGGGCGGACCGCCGAGGCGCGCGTACGCATCGTGATCCGCGAAGGACGCAACCGGCAGGTCCGCCGCATGTTCGACGCGATCGGACATCCGGTGCGGCGGCTGCGCCGGACGCGCCTGGGTCCCATCAGCCTGCGCGGGCTGCGGCCCGGCGCGGCGCGTGAGCTGACGCCGGCCGAGGTCGGCGCGCTGCGCCGCGCGGCGCGGCCCGCATCGCCGGGGACGGCATTGGAACAGGGGCGGGCATGAGCGCCCCGGACGTCATCGCCATCGACGGGCCGTCCGGCGCCGGAAAGGGCACGGTGGCGCGGGCCGTGGCGCAGGCGCTCGACTGCCGCCACATCGACACCGGGGCGATGTACCGGGCCGTCGCCTGGCGGACCCTCCAACAGGGCGGGGCGCTCGACGACGAGCCGGCCGTCGCCGCGGTCGCCGCCGGTGCGGACTTCGACCTGGACGGGACACGCGTCGCCATCGACGGGCACGACGTCAGCCGGACGATCCGCACCCCGGAGATGGACGTCGCGGCGGCCGCCGTGGCGAGGCTGCCGCGGGTGCGGGCGGCGCTCGTCGCCCGCCAGCGGAGCCTCGCCGTCGCCGGCAGCGTCGTGATGGAAGGGCGCGACATCGGGACCACCGTTTTCCCGGAGGCGCCGGTGAAGATCTACCTAGACGCCTCCCCGGAGGAGAGGGCGGCCCGCCGCGCGCGGGATCCGGCGCACCGGTTGTCGCCGGGCACCGGCGTGGCGGAGGTGGCCCGCGCCCTCGACGCGCGCGACCGGCTCGACCGGACCCGGCGCGCCTCGCCGCTGGAGCAGGCGCCCGACGCGGTGCGGATCGATACCACGGGGCTGCCGGTGGACGCGGTGGTACAGCGGGTGATGAAGGTCGTCCGCGAGCGCTGGCAGGGCGCCCGCGGGAGTTGACGCGCTTTCGGTAACTGACGTACAGTCATGCGCTTACAGCGCATCGGGGGATGCGTGAAGCGGGGCTGACGGCCGCCGCGCCGGTGGCTGCATCGATAGCGGGAGCCGGATCGGGAGGAAGGACAGAACAGGATGATGGACGTACCAGACGACGCGGCCCAGGTGGAGGCCGCCGGCGCCGTGGAGAGCCCCTCGGCCGCGCCGAAACCTCCCGAGCCGGCGCGATTCGTGGATCCGGACGAGGAGATGGTCGATCCGGAAGAGCACGCCCGCCTGGTGGCTCTCTACGAGGGCAGCCTGAAGAACATCGCCGAGGGCGAGGTCATCAAGGGCACCGTGCTCAGGGTGTCCGACTCCGAGGTGATCGTCGACGTCGGCTACAAGTCGGAGGGCCTGATTCCCCTGTCGGAGTTCTACGACGAGAACGGCGATCCGATGGTCCATCCGGGCGACACCGTCGACGTGCTGCTCGAGCGGACCGAGGATCGCGACGGCCATATCGTGCTCTCGCGCGAGAAGGCCGAGAAGATGAAGATCTGGGACGAGGTCGAGAAGGCCTATGCGGATCGCAAGGTCGTCATCGGCCGCGTGATCGAGCGCATCAAGGGCGGCCTCGCGGTCGATATCGGCGTGCGCGCGTTCCTGCCCGGCTCGCAGATCGACGTCCGTCCCGTCCGCAACCTCGATTCGCTGCGCGGCCAGGAGCTGCGCATGCGCGTGATCAAGGTGAACAAGAAGCGGGGCAACATCGTGCTGTCCCGCAAGGTGCTCATCGAAGAGGAGAACGCGGAGAAGAAGAAGGACACGCTCGCGAACCTCGCCGAGGGCAAGGTCATGCAGGGCGTGGTGAAGAACATCACCGACTACGGCGCCTTCATCGACCTCGGCGGCATCGACGGGCTGCTGCACGTCACCGACATGTCGTGGGGCCGGGCGCAGCACCCCTCCGAGCTCTTCAACGTGAACGACGAGGTGGAGATCATCGTCCTGAAGTTCGATCCGGCGACCGAGCGCGTGTCGCTGGGCTACAAGCAGCTCCACGCCGATCCGTGGACGTCCGCCGCGGACCGCTACCCCGTCGGGCAGCGGCTGCAGGGCAAGGTGGTCAGCCTCACCGACTACGGCGCCTTCGTCGAGCTCGAGCCGGGGGTGGAGGGCTTGATCCACGTTTCGGAGATGTCCTGGAGCAAGCGGGTCAAGCACCCGTCCAAGCTGCTCAACGTCGGCGACATGGTCGAGTCGATGGTGCTCGGCGTCGACCCGAACGCGCGTCGCATCGCGCTCGGGCTGAAGCAGATCGAGAGCAACCCGTGGCAGCAGCTCGGCGACAAGTACCCGGTAGGCTCGAAGATCACCGGCACCGTCCGCAACCTGACCGAGTTCGGCGCGTTCGTCGAGGTGGAGGAGGGCATCGACGGCCTCATCCACATCTCGGACATGTCCTGGAGCAAGCGGCTGAAGCACCCCTCCGACGTCATCAAGAAGGGTGAAGAGGTCGAGGCGATGGTTCTCAACATCGATCCCGAGAACCAGCGGCTCTCGCTCGGCCTCAAGCAGCTTGCGACCGATATCTGGGACGACTTCTTCTCCACGACGAAGGTGGGCGACGTCGTCGAGGGCAAGGTGGTGCGGATCACCAGCTTCGGCGCGTTCGTCGAGCTGGCCGAGGGGATCGAGGGCCTGATCCACGTCTCCGAGTTCGAGGACCAGGGGCGCGGCGACAAGACCGAGCTCACGGTCGACGAGACGATTCAGATGCGGGTGATCAAGCTCAGCCCGTCCGAGCGGAAGATCGGACTGAGCGTGCGGGCGCTGACCAGCGAGAACTTCGAGGCCGACTGGCGCAGCTATGCCAGCAGCGAGTCGCCCGAGGTGACGCTGGGGGATCACTTCAAGCAGCAGACGTCGTCCGACTAGTGGCGCGGACGTCGTCCGGCAGGGGCGCGGGGCTGGCGCGCTGAATCGAGGGAGGGCGTGGACCGGGGCAGCATGACCAAGGCGGTGTTGGTCGAGGAAGTGGCCCAGGTCACCGATCTCACCAAGAAGCACGCCGAGGTCATCGTCGAGACGGTGTTCCGCAGCATCGTCGATGCATTGCACCGCGGCGAGAAGATCGAGCTGCGCGGCTTCGGGAGCTTCAGGCTCCGGCAGCGCGAGCCGCGCCGGGGACGCAATCCGAAGACCGGCGACCGGGTCGACGTGCCGCCCAAGAAGGTCCCCTACTTCAAGCCCGGCAAGGAGCTCAAGGAGCTGATCAACCGCGACCCGGACGGGCTCTCGCCGCCGGGCGCGGCGGACGTCCAGTCGCCGGCGCCGCCGGTGGCCGGTGGCGCCGACGCATTCCCGAAAGCGGATCGCATCGCGCACGAATCGGAGCCCCCGCGCCCGTTGCGGGGCGTACGCCCGCCGGTGGGCCTTCGCCGTCAGGCATCGCCCCGTTGATCCGCCGCCTGCCGTGAGGGTGCTTTTCGGTGCAACGCCTCTGGGCCCCGTGGAGACTGGAGTACGTGACCGGCGCCGCCGGCGGTGAGTCGGCCGCATGCGTCTTCTGCGCCGCCCTCGACCCGGCGAACCCGTCGCCGTACATCGTGTTTCGCGGAGAGCGCACCTTCGCGATCCTGAACAAGTACCCGTACAACAACGGCCACCTGATGGTCGTCCCGATGCGGCACGTCGCCCGTCTCGCGGATATGACCACGGCGGAGCTGACCGAGCTGATCACGCTCACGCGGGTCGCCGAAATGGCCTTGACGGAGTCCTACGGCGCGCATGGCATCAACGTCGGCATGAACCTCGGCCGCCCGGCCGGCGCGGGCGTGGTGGGCCATCTCCACGTGCACCTCGTGCCGCGTTGGGACGGCGACACCAACTTCATGACGGTCGTCGGCGATACGCGCGTGGTTCCCGAGGAGCCTGCCGCAAGCGTGGCCCGCCTGCGGCCGGTCTTCGAGCGCCTGGCGGCGGCGCCGTCGGGCGGGGATGCGCCATGCAGCTCGAGCTGACGGCGGAGCAGGCGCGCTTTCAGCAGGCGGCGCGGGATTTCGCCGACACCGCGGTGGCGCCGCGCGCCGCGGAAATCGACGCGTCCGACCGTTTCCCGGCGGATCTCGTGTCCGCGGCGGCGGCGCGGGGGCTGCTGGGCGTGACGGTTTCCGAGGCATGGGGGGGCGCCGGCCGCGACTACGTCAGCTACGCGCTGGCGATCGAGGCGGTGGCCGCCGCCAGCGCGACGCTGGGCGCCGTCCTGGTGGTCAACAACTCGCTCGTGGCCGAGGTCCTGCAGCGCTTCGGCGCCGCGGAACAGAAGGACCGCTGGCTCGCGCGGCTCGCGTCGGGACGGGCCGTCGGCGCGTTCGCCCTTTCCGAGGCCCAGGCCGGGACCGATGCCGCCCGGCAGGAAACGACCGCGGCGGCGGCGGGTGACGGTTACGTGCTGCGGGGGCGCAAGGTCTGGGTGGCCAACGGCGCCGCGGCGGAGGTTGCGGTCGTCTTCGCGGCGACCGGGCCGGCCGCCGCCGGCCGCGGCGTGAGCGCTTTCCTCGTCCCGACGGACCGGCCGGGGCTGACGCGCGAGCCGACGGCGGATCCGCTCGGTGTGCGCGGTCTCGGATGCGTCGATCTGCGGTTCGACGACGTCGAGGTCGGCGCGGACGCGTTGTTGGCCGGCCCCGGCCGGGGATTCGACGTCGCGAAGTGGGCGTTGGACGGGGGCCGCATCGCCATCGGGGCCGAGGCGCTGGGCGTCGGGCGGGCGGCGTTCGACGAGGCGTTGCGTCACGCCCGGACCCGCGAGACCTTCGGCCGTCCCATCGGCCGATACCAGGCGGTCCAGTGGCCGATTGCCGACACCGCCACCGAGCTGGAGGCGGCGCGCATGCTCGTCCTGCGCGCGGCGGCGGCCAAGGACGTGCGGGAGCGGATCCCCCTGGAAGCCTCGATGGCCAAGCTGGCCGCCTCGGAGGCGGCCCTGCGCGCCGCGGATCGCGCGATGCGCATCCTCGCCTCGGCCGGCTACCGGTGCGGCACGGTGGTGGAGCGGCTGCTCCGGGACGCGCGGGCGCTGGAGATCGTGGCCGGCACCTCCGAGGCGCAGCGGATGATCATCGCCGCGCAGGTGTCCGGCGGGACGGGTTCCCGCTGAGGGGGCCGCGACATGCGACTCGAAGACCTGCAGCCCAGGAGCGCGGTCCGGGGCGTTTACCCGGACGGTCCTGTCACCGTCGTCAGCGTGCAGTGGTTCGGCTCGGAGGCGCTGGAGCTGACGTACAAGACAGCTTCGGGCACGGTCGCCGACGAACTGCTCTACCGCCACGACGAGACCCGCCTGGATTGGTCCGGAGGGATTGCTCAGTGGGGTTCTATCTCAGAAAATCGTTTCGGGCCGGACCGATTCGGTTCAATCTCTCGAAGAGCGGCATCGGTGTTTCCGGGGGCGTCACCGGCGCCCGTCTCGGCATGTCGTCTACCGGCGGGGCCTATGTGCACGGGGGACGCGGCGGACTCTACTACCGTAAGTCGCTCGGTTCCGGGTCCCGGCGTGGCAGGTCGGGTGCAGCAGGGGACGGTGCCCGGCAGGAAGCCGCTTCTCGGGAACAGATCGAGCTGATCGAGGAGACCGGCGCCACGTACAGCGCCCCGGAGCTACCGGAGCAGACCGACGGAATCGGGAAGCCCACGCGGTCCGGGTCCGCGTCCGGCCCGGCCATGCTGTGCCTGGTCGGCGCGTTTCTGCTGGCGGCAACTCGTCCTGCTCCTCGAGGAGGAATCGATGCAGGTTCTACGGTTACGCTGAGATCCGCTTCCCGAGGTGTCCGACCTTGGAGGCGCATCTCGGGGTTCGGGTGGCCGGCGGCGCAAGCGTTTGCATGACTCCTCTGCACAGTTTGCGCCTCGGACTGATCCAGAACAGACACATCGCATTCATGCAATACGTTGGATTGAGACCTGTCGGCGGACAATGTGTTCTTCGTCTTCAATCACGAATCGGAATCGGTCGAACGGCTGCTTGCGCACAAGAAGCAGCAGTGGGAACACAACATTACTCCGGGAAGCGATGTTCCTGTCGACCGTTTGCGAAACACCTTTCAGGTTGCCTTCAAGAACTACAAGGCACGTACCCGTACTTGACTGCCAGTTGGTGACCTCCGAGAGAACCGTGGCATGAACAGCGCATCGACCGGCTCCGCGCCGTATTCGGACGACGAACTCGCGGCCATGATGACGGACCTGGAGTCCGACCTCGTGGAGCGGAAGGAAGCGTTGCGCGGCGATGCGCCCGTGAAGATCCGTGATTCGACCTGCCCCTTGGACGCCGTGCAGCAACTCGTGCGGAACGCGGTCATGCACCGGACCTACGAAGACACGAACGCGCCTACGCACGTGTACTGGTTCGACGATCGCATCGAGATCGGCAGTCCCGGCGGTCCGTACGGCGTGGTCAACGCCGGCAACTTCGGGCAGCCGGGGGTTGTTGACTATCGGAACCCGATTCTCGCCGAGGCGATGCGCGTGCTCGGCATGGTGCAAAGGTACGGGTTCGGCATCCCGGCGGCGCGCCGGCTCCTGCGTGCCGCCGGCCATCCGGCGCCGGAGTTCCGCGTCGACGCGAGCCGGGTGCACTGCACGGTCCGAGCGCGCGCATGACCGGGGCCCTCGCCGGCCGGGTCGGATTGGCGATTGAATCCTCGGAACCAGTGCCGAACATCGTCCCTCGCGCAGGGCGGGATCACCGGGTGGCGCCTCGAGTCAGCATCGTTCCGTCTCGAACGCCGCGATGTTGCGCGCTTCGCGGCTGAACTCCACCCCGGTCAGGCGTATCTGTCGTCCGGCGCCGCGATACTTGTCCGCGTAGCCCCGCGCCTTCAACTGCGCCAGCGCCGCGCCCTTGGGCGCCTGCTCCAGCACCTTGAACTCGAACAGATACACCCGGCCGGCGAACCGCACGGCCATGTCCAGCCGGCCGTGGCTGCCGCTGTCTTCGACCACGATGTCCAGGCCGAGTGCAGCGAAGTACGAGTAGAACACGCTCGCGTAGTAGCCCTCGAAGCGGGCGATGTCGTTCCGGGTATGCCATTCGTAGGGAATGCCGGCGAACAGCGACTTCAACAACGCCTCCAGGCCGTCCATGTCGTCCGCCCGCAGCAGTTCCAGCAGCCGGACGCCGTTCTCTTCCCGCCTCGGCGCGGGCAGCAGATGGTCCAACAGGCTGTCGTTCAGGCTCTGCCGCACTTCGCGGTTCGGAAATCCGAGCCGGTACAGGGTGCGTCCGCCCTGGCGCTCGGCGTCTCGAATCGTCAGGTAGCCGCTCTGGAACAGCAGCGCCTCGGTGCCGACGGCGCCCACGTCGAAGGCGTCGAGCCTGGCGTCTCCGATGCGTAGATTCTCCAGCGCCGTCGATTCCACGCCCCGGCGGGTCAGCGTCTCTACCAGGAAGGCCGGCGTCCCGCTCCGGTACCAGTGCGCCTCGAACCGGCGGGTGCGGAACAGATGGAGGATGTCGTAGGGGTTGTATACGCGCTCGTCTCCCAGCCAGTTGTAGCCGTTGTACCAGTCGCGGATCTTGTCGCGGTCCAGTCCCGGCAGTTCCGCCGCGAACACGGCGTCCAGGTCCGCCTCCGTATAGCCGCAGAGCGCCGAGTAGTCCGGATCGAGGGTGATGTCGGTGAGGTTGTTGAGATCGGAGAACAGACTCAGCTTCGAGAACTTGCTCACACCGGTAAGGAACGTGAACTGCACCTGGGCGTCGCAGGCCTTGATGGTCCCGTAGAGGCCGCGCAGGTCGTCACGGTTGGCCCTCGCGACGTCCGGTGCGTCCAGCGTGTCCAGTATGGGTTTGTCGTATTCGTCCACCAGGACCGCCACGCGGCGGCCCGCATGCTCGCACAGTGCCTGTATCAGCCGCCGGAACCGTACCGGCGCGCTCCCGGCGCCGCCCCGACCGATGCCGGCCCGCCTTCCGATGTCCTCGATCTGTGCGGTTGCGTGTTCCTCCAGAGAACCCGGCTTGCGGAAGTTGCCGCCGCTGAAGTCGAGCCGCACCACCGGATGACGTTTCGACCAGTCCCAGCCGCCGTGGACGTCCAGTCCCCGGAACAACGGTTCGCTGCCCTCGAAGAGCTCCTTCAGCGTGTCCAGGAACAGGCTCTTGCCGAAGCGCCGCGGGCGGGAGAGGAAGTAGTGCGTGCCCTCGTCGACCAGTCGTGCGATGTAGGCGGTCTTGTCGACGTAGTAGCAGTCGTCCTCGCGAATCCTGCGGAGCGTCTGGATGCCGATGGGCAACTTGCGTCTGGGCACGCAGACATATTATCGCTGCACGCTGGCTCTCTTCGCCCGGTGGCGCTCACCCGCGCCCGGGTCGGCGACGGGGGGAGTGGTTCGGTTTCCGCGCAGGTTGTGCGGCCGCGGCGCGTCGTGCACCGCGCTGTGGCTGCCTGCGCGTCAGCGGCGGCGCAGCAATTGCTTGGCGATGGTCTGAAGCTGAAGGTTCGACGTCCCCTCGTAGATCTGGCCGATCTTGGCGTCCCGGTACAGCTTCTCCACCGGGTAGTCCTTCGTGTAGCCGACACCCCCGAAGAGCTGCACGGCCAGGGAGCTGACCCGCTCGGCCACCTGCGAGCTGAAGAGCTTGGCCATGGCTCCCTCGGTCAGGAAGGGCTCGCCGGCGTCGCGCAGGCGGGCGGCGTTGTACGTCTGGAGGCGCGCGGCCTCGATCTCGGTGGCGGCCTGCGCGAGCTGGAACTGCACGGCCTGGAAGTCGGCGATGGCGCTCCCGAACTGCCTGCGTTCCTGCACGTAGCGCAGCGTGTGGTCGAGCGCGCCCTGCGCGAGGCCCACCATCTGCGCCGCGATCCCGATGCGTCCTTCGTTGAGCGTCTCGATGGCCACCTTGTAGCCGCGGCCGACCTCGCCGAGGACGTTGGCGGCGGGAACGCGGCAGGCGTCGAGCGACAGCTCGCAGGTGCTGCTGGCGCGGATGCCGAGCTTGTCCTCCTTCCTGCCGACGGCGAAGCCTTCGAAGCCGCGTCCGACGAGAAACGCCGTGATGCCCCGGTAGCCCGCCGCCGGGTCGACGGTGGCGAACACGATGAACCAGTCGGCCTCGGCCGCGTTCGTGATCCAGAGCTTGCGGCCGGTCAGCACCCAGTGGTCGCCGTCGCGGACCGCGCGCGTCGTCAGGGAGAACGCGTCGCTGCCGGAAGCCGCCTCCGACAGGGCGTAGGCGCCCACCGCGCGCGCGGCCAGGGCGGGCAGCAGCCGGTTGTGCTGTTCTTCCGAGCCCCACCGCAGGATCGCGTTGATGACGAGGGTGTTCTGCACGTCGCAGACCACCGCGACGGCGGGGTCGACGCGTGCGAGCTCCTCCACCGCGAGGACCGAGAGGAAGAAGTGCCCGCCCGCGCCGCCCCAGCGCTCCGGGATCTCGATGCCCATGACGCCGAGCCCGAAGAGCCGGTCGATGAGCTCGCGGGGCATGCTGCCCTCGGCGTCCATGCGGCGCGCGAGGGGAGCGATCTCGGCCTCGGCGAATGCCCGCACGCTCGCGCGCAGCAGGCGTTCGTCCTCCGCGAGGCGCGTGAGCGGGGCGGCGGCGGTTGCTGCGGGTACGGGCGTCGCGACGGTGCTCATGCGGCGCGATGGTATCATTGGAGCAACGCGCCAGCCTGCGAGGTCACCTATGAATACACGCTGGATCGCCGCCTGTCTGTGCGTCGGGCTGCTGCTGATGGTGTCCGCGAACGCCGGGCAGCGCCAGCCCGCCGCCGAGCCGCAGTCCGAGCCCCGCTCCCAGGGAACGGACGCCACCCCGCCCGGAGAGACCGCCGACCTCCAGGGCAGCGTCCCCGTCTTTCGGAGCGGCATCAACTACGTCCGCGTCGATGCCTTCGTGACCGACGAGGACGGCAACCCGGTGTTCGATCTCACGCAGGACGACTTCGAGGTGTACGAGGACGACGTCCTGCAGACGGTGGACTCGTTTCAGGTGGTTCAGGTCGATCCGACGCCCCAGCTCTCGGGCGAGCCGCTGACCAGCGTGGGGGTGACGCGGTCCGATCAGCAACTGGCCGCGTCGCGGCCGGACATTCGCGTCTTCGTGATCTTCCTCGACGACTACCACGTACGGGACGGCAACAGCATCCGGGCCCGGCGGATGCTCGTCGACTTCATCCAGAACGACCTGATTCCGACCGATCTGGTCGGCGTGATGTATCCCCTGATGCCGGTGTCGGACGTGCGCCTGACCCGCGATCACGACGCGGTGATCAACGCCATCCGGCGGTTCGAGGGGGTCAAGTACGAGTACGAAGTGCGCAACCTGTACGAGGCGCGCTACAACATGTATCCGACCGAGGTCGTCGAGCGGATCCGGAACGAAGTGTCGCTGTCGGCCCTGCGGGGGCTGATGACGATGCTGGGCGGACTTCGCGAGGGTCGCAAGTCCGTGCTGCTCGTCAGCGAGGGCTACACCTACTACGTGCCGCCGCAGTTGCGCAGCCAGGTCGCCGACCTGCGGGCGGATCCCAACGTGAATCCGCAGGTGCTCGACCCGTTCGCCGGCGACAACCCCTTCGAGGAGACGATGTCGTTCTTCGAGGGGAGCGCGATGCTGCAGGATCTGCGGCGCGTGATCGAGACCGCCAGCCGCTTCAACGCGTCGGTCTACTCGGTGGACCCGCGCGGCCTCGCCGCCTTCGAGTTCGACATGGATCAGCCGCAGATCAGCTACCGCACCGATTCGCGCGTCCTGCGCTTCACGCAGGACACGTTGCGGGTGCTGGCCGAGGAGACCGGCGGGCGCGCCATCGTGAACCAGAACGATCTGCGTCCCGGCCTGCAGCAGATGCTGGACGACGCGAGCGGCTATTACCTGCTCGGCTACAACTCGATCGCCGCGCCGACCGACGGGGAGTTTCACGAGATCGAGGTGCGTCTGAAGCGTCCGGGCCTGCGCGTGCGCGCTCGCGATGGGTACTGGGCGGTCACCATGCGCGACGTCGAGCGGTCGCTCACGACCCGCGCCCACGAGCCGCCCAAGGCGGTCGACGTCGCGCTGGCCGCGCTTGCCGAGCCGCGCCGCGGCCGGCTCGTCCGCACCTGGGTCGGCACGTCGCGGGCGGAGAACGGCAGGACCCGGGTCACCTTCGCCTGGGAGCCGACCGAGTCGCGAGGGCGGCGGGACAACGCGTCGCGCGTTCTCGTGACCGCCATGGGAGACACCGGCGGCGCCTATTTTCGGGGTCGCGTGCCGGAGCAGACCCGTTCCTCGGGCCGCGGCACGACCCGCAGGCGCAGCCGTCGCGCGGCGGCGGCCGTCGCCCCCCCGATCACGCGCGTGGAGTTCGAGGCGGATCCCGGCACGATGCAGATGAACCTGGCCATCGAGGGCGAGGCGGGAGAGGTGCTCGATCGGGATCGCGACGAGATCGTCATTCCGGACTTCACCGGACCGGACATCGTTCTGAGCACGCCCTACTTCGTGCGCGCGCGGAATGCGCTGGAGTTCAACAGGCTCGTCGCCGACTGGAACGCGCCTCCCACCGTATCGCGGAACTTCCGCCGCACCGACCGCCTGCTCCTGCGATTCGACGTCTACGCGCCGGGCGACGCGGCGCCGGATCTGGAGGCGAACCTGCTGAACCGGGGCGGCGACGCGGTGTTTCCGCTCGACGTTCGCACGGCCGAGGACGGCGGCGCTTCCCGCCAAGTGGAACTGGCGCCGGCGTTCCTGCCGCCCGGCGAGTACATCCTCGAGATCCGGGCGTCCCTCGGTGACGGCGAAGCGAGCGAGATGATCGCGTTTCGCCTCGGCGCGTGACCCGTTCCATGGCTGTCGCGAGCAGACCGGCGCCTGCCGGGACCCGCGCCGAGGGGGCGTCGGGCGGCCCGCCGGCGGATGTGCGTCCGCTGTACGGGCCGGCGGATCTCGCCGGCCTCGACTACGCCCTCGATCTCAACGATCCCGGGGGTTTTCCCTACACCCGCGGCATCCATGAATCCGGCTACAGGGGCAAGCTCTGGACCATGCGCCAGTTCTCCGGCTTCGGCACGCCGGAGGAGACGAATCGCCGCTATCGGGAGTTGCTGGCGGCGGGCGGAACGGGACTGAGCGTCGCCTTCGATCTGCCCACGCTCATGGGCCGCGACCCGGACGATCCGCTGTCGCAGGGCGAGGTGGGCAAGTGCGGCGTCAACGTGGCGTCCCTGCCCGACATGGAGCGGCTGTTCGACGGGATCGACCTCGAGCGCGTCACGACGTCGATGACCATCAACGCCCCGGCGGCGATGATCTTCGCCATGTACCTGGTCGTCGCCGAACGGCAGGGCGCCGACTGGTCGCAGCTTTCCGGCACGCTCCAGAACGACATCCTGAAGGAGTACATCGCCCAGAAGGAGTACATCTATCCGCCGCGGCCGTCGATGCGGCTCGTCACCGACGTGTTCGCCTTCTGCGCGGAGCGGACCCCGCGTTGGAACACCATCTCGGTCAGCGGCTATCACATCCGGGAGGCGGGCGCGACCGCGCTCCAGGAGCTGGCGTTCACCCTCCGCGACGGCATCGAGTACGTGCAGTACGGCGTCGACGCCGGTCTCGACGTCGACCGGTTCGTGCCGCGGATCTCCTTCTTCTTCAACGCCCACAACCGGTTCTTCGAGGAGATCGCCAAGTACCGGGCCGCGCGCAAGCTGTGGGCGCAGGTCATGCGCGAACGCTTCGGCGCCCGGGAGGAGCGTGCCTGGAAGCTCCGCTTCCACGCCCAGACGGCCGGCGTGTCGCTGACCGCGCAGCAGCCGTACAACAACGTCGTGCGCACGGCGGTGCAGGCGCTGGCGGCGGTGCTGGGGGGGGCGAACTCGCTGCACACCAACGCGCTCGACGAGGCGCTGGGGCTCCCCACCCGCGAGGCGGCGCTGCTGGCTCTGCGGACGCAGCAGGTCATCGCCCACGAAAGCGGGGTGCCGGCGGCGGTGGATCCGCTCGGCGGGTCTTTCTTCGTCGAATCGCTGACCCGCGAGCTCGAGGCCGGCGCGCGCGAGTACATGGACAAGATCGACGCGCTGGGCGGCATGGTGCCGGCCATCGAGGCGGGCTATCCCCAGCGGGAGATCGCCAACAGCGCGTACCGGACGCAGCAGGCCATCGAAACGGGCGAGCAGTCCGTCGTCGGCGTCAACCAGCACGTCGACGAGACGCCGCCGGCGCTGGAGACCCTCTACATCGACGAGAGCGCCGCCGAACAGCAGTCGGAGCGCCTGGCCCGGACGAAGGAGACGCGCGACGCCCGGCGGGTCGAGCGGACGCTCGATGCATTGCGGCGCACCGCGGCCGGCGAGGGCAATCTCATGCCGCCGCTGCTCGACGCGGTGCGGGCGACCGCGACCCTCGGCGAGATGTGCGCGGCGCTGCGCGACGTGTGGGGCGAGTACGAGGAGGCGCCGTCGGTCTGATGCGCAGACTTCGCGTCGTCATTGCCAAGCCGGGACTCGACGGTCACGACCGGGGGGCCAAGGTGATCGCGCGATCCCTGCGGGACGCGGGCATGGAGGTCATCTACACGGGCCTGCGGCAGACCCCGGAACAGATCGTCGAGGCCGCGCTGCAGGAGGACGCCGACGCCATCGGGGTGTCGATCCTGTCCGGCGCCCACAACCACGTCTGCCCGCGGGTGATGGCGCTGCTCGCCGAGAAGGGCGCGCAAGACGTGCTGGTCGTCGTCGGCGGCATCATTCCGGACGCCGACATTCCGCGCCTGCGCGAGATCGGGATCGAAGGGGTGTTTCAGCCGGGGACGTCGATGCAGACCATCGTCGACTTCATCACCACGCACGTGCGGGCCGACGCCCACGCGCCGCCGGACGCTTCTTGACGGTCGCCGGTCCCGCCGGTACGCTGCCACGAGCATGCCCCATACGCTGTTGCTGGCCGACGACAGCACCACGATCCAACGCGTGGTGGAGCTGACGTTCGCGAGCGAGGACATCGACGTCGTGACGGTCGGTGACGGAACGAAGGCCATCGAGGCCATCGAGCGCGGCGAGCCCGACATCGTGCTCGCCGACGTCAGCATGCCGGGCCGGGACGGCTACGAGGTGGCGTCGTTCGTGCGGAGCGATCCGGCGCGCGACCGGATTCCCGTCGTGCTGCTGACGGGGGCGTTCGAGCCTCTCGACGAGTCGCGGTGCGACGCCATCGGCCGCCACGAGGTGCTGGTCAAGCCGTTCGAGCCGCGCCAGGTCGTCGGCAAGGTGCGGGAACTGCTGGATCTTCCCCCGAAGGAAGCGCCGGCCGCCGTCCCGCCGGCCGCCGTTGCCCCGGCCGGGGAGCTCGTGGCGGACCCGCCCGAAGCCGTGGTGGCGGCCGGAACCGCCGTTGCGGTCGAAGCGGCCGTGGGGGAGGCGCCCGCGGCGGATGCGGCGGAGCCGGTCGGCGCATCGGTGCCGGAAGAGCCGGCGTCGGACAGCGCCGGTGCGGTCGAGGAGGCCGTCCCCGACGGATCCGAAGCGGGCTCCGGCGAGGGGATGGCGGAGGTGGCCTCCGAAGCACCTGCCGCCGCGGCGGAGACGGTTGCCGGCGGGGGGGTGGGCGTTCCGCCGGTCGGCGCCGGCGGTTCGGTCCTGGCGCAGTCTTTCGTGACCTTTCTCGCCGTGGAGCAGGGCGCCGAACCGCCCGCGCTCACCCGTGCTCCCGGTGCGGAGGGAGAGGCGCCGGGGCCGCAGGTTACCGACGAGACGATGGACGAGCTCGTCGATCGCGTCGTCCGGCGGCTCCGCGAGACCGTTCTGCGGGACACGGTCGCCGAGGTCGTCTCGCGCCTCGGGGAGCAGCTCGCGCAAGCCGAGATACCATCCGCCGCCCCCGACGCCGAGTGAGCCGCACCCGTTCCGCACGCCGATCCCGCCCGCCCGGAACAGCCACTGCTCCTGATACGATCCCGGTCCGATGCGAGAGTTGACGAAGGTATTCGAGCACGCTGCGGTCGACCCCAGGTGGTATGCCTACTGGGAGAAAATCGGGGCGTTTCGGGCCGATCCCGACTCGGGCCGGCCGCCGTTCAGCATGGTGCTGCCGCCCCCCAACGTGACCGGCTGGCTGCACATCGGCCACGCCCTGAACCAGACGCTGCCCGACGTCGTCGCCCGCTGGAAACGCATGACCGGGCACGATGTGCTCTGGCTGCCCGGCACCGATCACGCGGGCATTGCAACGCAGAACGTCGTCGAGAAGCAGTTGGCGGCGGAAGGGAAGTCGCGCCACGACCTCGGCCGCGAGGCGTTCGAGGCGCGGGTGTGGGAGTGGGTCGCGAAGAGCCGCGGGACCATCACGAGCCAGATGCGCAAGCTCGGGTCGTCGGTCGACTGGTCGCGCGAACGGTTCACGCTCGACGAGAACCTCTCGCGCGCCGTGCGGCGCGTCTTCGTGACGCTCTACGACGACGATCTGATCTACCGGGCGAAGTACCTGGTGAGCTGGTGCCCGCGTTGTCGGACCGCGCTGTCCGACCTGGAGGTGGTGCATGCGCCGGCCCGCGGCAAGCTCTACCACATCCGGTATCCCTACACCGACGGCGGCGGTGCGATCACCGTGGCGACGACACGGCCGGAGACGATGCTGGGCGATACCGCCGTCGCCGTGCACCCGGGCGACGAGCGCTATGCGGCAGTCGTCGGCCGGACGCTGACCCTGCCGGTCATCGGCCGCGCCCTTCCGGTGATCGCCGACGACTTCGTCGACCCCGCCTTCGGCACCGGCGCCGTGAAAGTCACGCCGGCCCACGATCCCAACGACTTCGAAATGGGAGAGCGCCACCAGCTCGAGCGGGTGTCCGTCATCGACGAGGACGGCCGGATGACGCGGGAGGCCGGGCCGTACGCGGGGCAGGACCGCTTCGCGGCCCGCAAGGCGCTCGTCGCCCGGTTGGAGGCCGAGGGCCTGCTCGTCGGGGTGGAGGATCACGAGCACGCCGTGGGGCAGTGCGAGCGCTGCTCGACGGTCGTCGAGCCGCTGTTGTCGACGCAGTGGTTCGTGCGCATCGACCCGTTGGCGAAGCGGGCGCTGCAGGCGGTGGCCGACGACCATACGCGCTTCGCGCCCGAGAACTGGACCCGCACCTACAACGAGTGGATGACGAACATCCACGATTGGTGCATCTCGCGCCAGCTCTGGTGGGGACACCGCATTCCCGCCTGGTACTGCGATGCGTGCGGAAAGCTGCACGTCGCCGAGGAGGCGCCGGACGCCTGCATCTGCGGGGGGGCGCTGCGGCAGGATACGGACGTTCTGGACACCTGGTTCAGCTCCGGGCTGTGGCCGTTCAGCACGCTGGGCTGGCCGGACGAGACCGCGGACCTGGCGCGCTACTATCCCACGAGCCTGCTCATCACCGCCCACGACATCATCTTCTTCTGGGTCGCGCGCATGATGATGCTCGGCCTCTGGTTCAAGCAGGACGTGCCGTTCCGCTCCGTGTACGTGACGTCGCTGGTCCGCGACGAGCACGGCCGGAAGATGAGCAAGTCGAAGGGCAACGTCGTCGATCCGCTCGAGGTGATGGGGGAGATCGGCGCCGACGCGTTCCGCTTCACGCTGGCCGCGCTGGCATCACCCGGCATGGACATCTCCCTGTCCGAGGGGCGCCTGCGGGCCTATCGGCAGTTCATCAACAAGGTCTGGAACGCCTCGCGCTTCGTCCTGATGCACGTGCCGGATACGCTCTCCGAGAGGCCGGCGCCGCCGCCCCCGGAGGCGCTGGACGTGATTCACCGCTGGATGCTGCATCGGGTCAGCGACCTGGCGGGGGAGATCGACGACGCGCTCACCCGGTTCCGGTTCGACGTGGCCGCGGACCGTCTCTACCACGTCTTCTGGCACGAGTACGCCGACTGGTACATCGAGCTGGTCAAGCCCGAGCTGCAGGCGGGCGGGGCGGAGCGCGAGCGCGCCGTGGCGGTTCTCCTGGAGGTCCACGACCGGCTCCTGCGCCTGCTGCATCCGTTCATCCCCTTCGTGACCGAGGAGGTGTGGCAGGTGCTGCCGCCGCGGGCCGGAGACGGGGCGGCCCCGCCGGAGAACGGCCGCACCATCACGCTGTCGGCGTTCCCGGCGCCGGTCGAGGCCTGGAAGGACGTCGACGCCGTCGCGACGATGGGGTTGCTGCAGGACGTGGTGACGGCGGTGCGGACGGTGCGTTCCGAGTGGGGAGTGCCGCCGGCGCAGAAGATCGACGTGCTGGTCCACGGCGCGGACGCGGCGACGGCGGCGACCTTGCGCCGGCATGCGGGCCACGTGACCCGACTTGCCGGTCTGGCTCGACTCGACGTGGCGGCAGAGGCGCCGCGGCCCGAGCCGGACACGGTGCGCCGGGTAGTGCGCGGCTTCGAGGTGCACGTGCCGCTGGCGGGAGTCGTGGACCGGACGAAGGAGGCCGATCGCGTGGCCCGCGAGCTGACGAGGCTGACGAAGCAGCGCGGCGGCCTGCAGGCGCGGTTGGCGAACCCGGCGTTCCTCGAGCGCGCGGACCCGGACGTCGTGCGCGACACCCGCGACCAGGAGGCGGAGGTGGGCCGGCGGCAGGAGAAGCTGGAGCGGATCCTCGCGGAGCTCGGGTCATGACCGGCGCGGCCTTCGCGCCGCTGGACCCGGCCGACTACCGCGACGTCGTGCGCCGCGCCCTCGATGAGGATCTCGCCGGCGGCGACGTGACCTCCGACGCGACGACGACGCCCGGCCAGCGCGGCCGCGGCGAGATCCGCGCCAAGCAGGCGTGCCTGCTGGCGGGAAGCGAGGTGGCGGCCGAGGTGTTTCGCCAGCGGGATGCGAAGGCCGTCATGCGCTGGCGTCGGCGGGACGGCGAGTCGTGCGCCGCCGGCGAGGTGATCGCCACCGTCGAGGGACTCGCCGCGGCGTTGCTGAGCGCCGAGCGGACCGCCCTGAACTTCCTGCAGCGCCTGTCCGGGATTGCCACCGTCGCGCGGCGCTACGTTGCGGCGGCGGACGGCCGGACCACGATTCTCGATACCCGCAAGACGACCCCGACGCTGCGCGCACTCGAGAAGTACGCCGTGCGAGCCGGCGGCGCGACCAATCACCGGTACGGGCTCGGCGACGGCCTCCTGATCAAGGACAACCACGTGCGGCTCGCCGGGTCCGTCAGCGAGGCGGTGCGTCGTGCGCGGGCCGTCGCACGCGGGATGCCGGTCGAGGTCGAGACGCAGAGTCTGGCGGAGGTCGACGAGGCGCTCGACGCGGGGGCCGACGTCGTGCTCATCGACAACCTGTCGGACGCGCGGACCGGCGAGGCGATCGCGCGCTGCCGGGGGCGCGCCCGCACGGAGGTCTCCGGCGGGGTGACTCTCGGGCGGCTGCCCGCGCTGGCTGCCCTGGCCCCCACCTACGTGTCGGTCGGGGCGTTGACGCATTCGGCGCCCGCGGTCGACATCAGCTTCGAGATGGCGCCGGGGTCATGAACGGGAAGCCTGCCGCGTTGCCGCCGGACCTCGCCGCGGCGCTGGCCGCCCGACCGGAGCTCGGTGCGGCTGCCGTACGGTATTTTCCGGAGCTGGCGTCGACCAACGACACCGCGGCGGCCCTGGCCGCGGCCGGCGCCGCGGACGGGACCGTGGTGCTGGCCGACCGCCAGACCGCCGGCCGCGGCCGGCGCGGCCGGGCCTGGGACTCCCCCTCGGCGGCCGGGCTGTACCTGTCGGTCGTCCTGCGGGGACGCCAGTCGCCGGTGATCACGCTGCTGGCGGGCGTAGCGGTGGCCGAGGCGGTACAGGGGACAGCCGGCGTAGCCGTCGATCTGAAGTGGCCGAACGATGTCGTGGCGCCGCCGGCGGGCGGACGGTCGGCGTCCTTGGGACCGAAGGTCGCCGGTATCCTGACCGAGGTGGTGCCGGCCGAAAGCGAACGGGACGATGCCACGGTGATCGGGATCGGCGTCAACGTGCGGACCCGCGCCTTTCCCGCGGCGCTGGCCGGCCGTGCGGCGGCGCTCGAGTCGCTGGCGGGGCGGCGCGTGGCCGGTTTCGCGTTGTGCGCCGACCTGCTGGTGCGATTGGCCCGTTGGCGCCGGCGGCTGGCGGCGGAGGGAGACGCGTTCGTCGTCGCGCGCTGGCGGGCGCTGGCGCCGAGCAGCCGGGGTGCGCCGGTGTCGTGGGACGCGGGTGGAACCTGCCGGCGCGGGGTGACCGCCGGCGTCGACGACGGCGGGGCGCTGCTGGTGTCGTGCGGCGGGCGCACCGAGCGCATAGTGGGCGGAGAGGTGCGATGGGAGTGACGAGGGGCCGGATGGCCGAGGTCGGATCGGATGCTGCTCGCGATTGACGTCGGCAACACCAACGTCGTTCTCGGGCTCTTCGCCGGAGCGGCCCTGGAGCGCCGCTGGCGGCTCGCTACCTTGCCCGATCGCACCGCGGACGAGCTCTGGGTGCTGGTCAGCCGGCTGCTCGCCGAGCACGAGGTCGATCCCGCCCGGATCGACGGCGTCGTGATGTCCTCCGTCGTGCCGGCCCTGACGCGGGCCGTCTCGGACATGATCGGGCGCGGACTCGGACAGGACGTGCTGCGGGTCGACGCCGGCAACGCGGGTCTGCCGGTCGGCTACGAGAACCCGGCGGAGGTGGGCGCCGACCGCCTCGTCAACGGGGTCGCGGCGGTGCGGATGTACGGGGACGCGGCGCGTCCGATCGTGGTCGTCGACTTCGGGACGGCGACCACGTTCGACGTGATCTCGGCCGGCGGCGAGTACCGCGGCGGCGTGATCTGCCCGGGCATCGAGATCTCGGCCGACGCGCTCTATCACCGGGCCGCGCAGTTGCCGCGGGTAGAGGTCCGGAAGCCGGCCGCGGTGATCGGGCGCAGCACCGTCGCTTCGATGCAGTCCGGGCTCTTCTATGGCTACGTGGCGATGGTCGAAGGCATCGTGCAGCGGCTCCGCGACGAGATCGAGGGCGGCGACGGGTTGTTGTGCATCGGCACGGGCGGGCTGGCCGGCGACATAGCGGCCGAGACGTCGCTGATCGACCACGTGGAGCCGGACCTCACGCTGGCCGGCCTGCGCTTCGTCTGGGAGCGTATCCGGGAGGGCGGCGTTGGTTGAGCGACGGCGATTCGGACGCCGGACGTCCGGTCCGTGATGCGGGGCAGTCGAGTGGACCCGGGCGAGCTGTGCCGGGCGGTCGAGTCGTATCTCTGCCGCAAGAACGACGGTCATCTCATTCGAATCATCGGACCCGCCTTCGAGCTGGTGTGCGGCTGGGCGGCGGCGGGCATCCCGTTGCGCGTCGTCGAGCGCGCCATCGACCGCCGCCACGTGCGATATCACGCCAGGGGGCCGAAGCGGCATCCACTGCGCATCGAGTACTGCGAGGCCGACGTGCTCGACCTGTTCGACGAGTGGAAGCGCGCGGTGGGCCTGAGCACGGCGGCGGGCGCGCGGAACGAGCCTCCGGGCGCGCCGCGGGTCGACGCGGCCGGTACGGAAGGGGGGGCGGGCGGAGCGCGGAGACGCTCCCTCGCCGCGCATCTCGACGATCTCGACGCGCGTCTGTCCGCCTGGGATGCGCCGCCGGGCGCGCCGGCCCTCGATAGTCTCTTGAAGGATGCTCGAGCGGCCGTCGACGCCGCGCGTTCCGGCGGCAGGACGCTGCGGGGCGAGGCGCGCCGGCGGACGCTCGATCGGCTGGCCGAGCTGGACCGGCGCCTGCCGGCTGCCGCGCGCGCCGACGCCGGCGAGGACGTGCTGCGCGAGCTCCGGGAGGAGGCGCAACGTTCCCTGGAGGCGTTTCGGAGCCGGATGGCCGCCGCAGCGTTCGCGAGCGCGCTCGACGCCGCCACCGACCGGCTGCTCGCCGAGCGCTTCAAGCTGCCGCGCCTGGCGTTCGACTGAGCGCCCCGTCGGGCGGGCGGCCTCCGGGGAAGGGGAGCTACATCCGCGGCGGGACCTCGCAGCCCATCAACGCGAGCGCCCGCGTCAATTGGAGCCGGCAGTAGAGCACCGCCCCGGCGCGCCACAGCCTCGTGGGCCCGTCCTCCTCGTTCACCACCGGACAGCGGTGGTAGAACGTGTTGAACGTCTGCGCGAGGCCGAACGCGTACTTGGCGAGCACGGACAGCTCGATCGCGCGGATCGACTGATCCGCGACCTCGTCGAGCCTGGCCGCCTCGAGCAGCAGGGCCCAGGTGGCGGTTGGGTCGCCCGCGCCGGCCAGGGGGCCGGCCGGCAGCGACGCGAGCGCCGCCGTCAGCGTCTCGTCGTTCAGGCCCTCCCGCTCGTACAGCTTGCGCAGGATGTTCGCCGCCCGCACCGCAGCGTACTGCACGTAGGGGCCGCTCTCGCCCTCGAAGCTCAGCGCCTCGTCGATGTCGAACGCGATGAGCTTTCCGCGGGAGTACTTGATCATGAAGTAGCGGATGGCGGCAGTGGCGATGGCCGTCGCGATTCGCGTGGCCTCGGCGCCGTCCGCCGGCAGATCGGCATGGCGCGCGACCACCTCCCCCCGCGCGGCCTCGGTGAGCCGATCGAGGAGGTCGTCCGCCTTCACGCCGAGCCCCTTGCGCCCGGAGACCTCGACGAACGGCCGGTCCGCCTGCGAATCGACGGCATGGCCGAGGGCGCGCGCCGTCGTCGGCGACAGCGCCACCATCTCGTACGAGACATGCACGGAGCGCTCCGCCTCGGCGGCGCGGCCGACGGCGGTGAGCGCCTGCTTCAGTAGCTGCTGGAGATAGGCCTGCCGTGTGTCGATGACGTTGTAGACGGCGTCGGCCCGGCCGAACGCCGCGCCGTCCGGCGCGGTCTCGCCGGCGCTCGACGTGGTCGACCAGAGCGGGCGGCCGGAGCGCTGCACGCCGTGCGGGCGATAGTGGAAGTCGCGCTCGAGCACCCCGAGCTTCCAGAACTGATAGGCGATGTCCTTGCCGACGTAGGTGACCGTCCCGTTCGAACGCACGATCACCTTGGCGCGCGACTTCGGCCCGCCTTCTCCGGCGCCGGGATCGTCTTCCGGCGGCGCGTTGCCGTCGAGCGGCATCACCCAGCAGCCGGCCTGGGGACCGGTGGTCTCGAGTCGCACCGCGCCCGTCTCCTTGAGCACGTCGAACGCGCGGGACCAGAAATGGAGGCGCAGGATGTCGCCCTCCCAGGTCAGCAGGTCGTACTCGACGTTCATCCGGTCCATCGTGGCCAGGTGGCAGCGGACGATGCGGTCGGCGACCAGGCGTCCGATCCGGGCCGTCGGGTCGGTGTCGGTCTCGAGGTCGTGCAGGGCGCCGGCCCTGTGGGCGAGCCGGTCCGCATCCTCCTCGTACCAGGCAGTCACCCGCGCGTACAGATCCCAGCAGTAGTGGTCGAAACGGGGCCGCTCGGCGAGCGCGGCCACCTCTTCGGGCGGCAGCCGCTCGAGTTGCTGGAGGCCGACGACCACGTCCGCCACCTGCACGCCGGTGTCGTCGATGTAGTTCTGCACTTCCACCGGGACGCCGAGAAACCGCAGGAGCCGGACCAGGGTGTCGCCGAGCGCGGCGTTGCGCAGGTGCCCGACGTGGGCCGCCTTGTTGGGATTGATCGCGGTGTGCTCGACGATGGCCTTGCGGATGCCCCGGCCGCCGCCCGTTGCGGAAGGCGGCGGCGCGAGCACGCGGCGGGCGAATCGGGCGCGGTCGAGGAAGATGTTGACGTAGCCGTTGGGCGCCGGCTCGACCCGCTCCACGCCGTCGATCGCGCCGAGGGCGCCGACGATCTCGGCGGCGATGGCGCGCGGCGCCTTGCGCAGCACCCGCGCGAGCTCGAACGCCACGGTGACGCCCAGATCGCCCATTGCACGATCCGGCGGGTACTGGATCGCGACGTCCGGCTGCCGGTCCGGGCCGAGCCCGTACAGTTCGAACAGCACGTCGCGCACGCGCGACCGCACGGCCGCGTGCATGCCGAGAATCATGGCGTGTGCTCCCGTGTGCAGACGAACGCCCGCCGCCGGCGCTCGGGCCGGGGCAGGACCTCACCGGCCATGGTAGGCGGCGATGGCCAGCGCGCGCGCATGGTCGGCCGGCGTGTTGACGTTGAAGAAGAGTGTGCCATCGGGATCGAACGGTGCGATGACGTCCGCGCCGATCTCGTGCCGCTGCAGCGCCTCCACCGCCGCGCTCGTCCGCAGCTTACCGGCCGCGACCCGGCGCTCGATGAGCGAGGCGCACGTCGCCCGATAGCAGGCGCAGAGGGGCTGGTAACCGTCGTCGGTGCGCGGGATCGTAACCTCCGCGGCGCGGTCCGCGCGCCACAGGCGGTCGAGGAACGCGGTGCTCAGAAAGGGCATGTCGCCGGCCACCACCAGCGTCCGCGGCGAGCGCGAGCCGCGCAGGGCCGCGTGCACGCCGCCGAGCGGGCCGGCGCCGCCCAGCACGTCCGGGTGCACGGGCACGCCGAGCCCGCCGTAGGTTGCACGGTCGTTCGCCACGATGAATACCTGATCGACCACCGGCCGGAGCACCGCCAGCAGGCGGTCGACGATGCGCCGGTCGCCAAGGGGAAGCAGCAGCTTGGGCCTGCCGCCGAACCGGCGCGCCCGGCCGCCGGCGAGGATGGCCGCCGTCGACATCGCCGACGGAAACCTTATCAGATCGCCGCGAGAGGCGGCGCGGGCGCGGGTACGCGTTGACACTGTCCGGGGGCTCGGCTACCGTGAGAGTAGCGTCACGTCCAGGGACCGACATGTCGATCAGGCAGGCCCGTCGTCGGATTAGGCGCGTGTTCCGGTGGGGCGCCGCCGTCTGGATGCTGATGGCGATGGCGGCGGTCTGGCCGGGCGCGCAGGAGGAAGCGGCCGGCCGGCCGGTCGTCTACGCCACCGAGGTCGAGGCGCTCATCCATCCCGTTTCCGCCGAGTACATCAGCCAGACGCTCGACGAAGCGGATCGCGCGGGCGCGGATCTAGTGGTCGTGATGCTGCGGACGCCGGGCGGGCTCGTCGATTCCACGCGCGAGATCAACACCCGGATCATCGAGGCGGAGACGCCGGTCGTCGTCTACGTCGGCCCGAGCGGCACCCGCGCCGCGTCGGCGGGCTTCCTGATCACCATCGCCGCCGACGTGGCGGTCATGGCGCCGGGAACGCACATAGGCGCCGCGCACCCGGTCTCCGGCACCGGCTCCGAGATGGACGAGACCGCGGCCGAGAAGGCGGCCTCGGACGTGGCGGCGTATGCGCGGTCGCTGGCGAGCCAGCGGCAACGCAACGTCGAGCTGGCCGAGAAGGCGGTCACCGAGAGCCTGTCGTTCACGGAACGCGAGGCCCTCGAGGCGGAGCCGCCGCTGATCGACCTCATCGCCTCGGATCTCGACGACCTGCTCGAGCAGCTCGACGGCCGCGAGGTGCGCCGCTGGGACGGCAGCGTCGAGGTCGTGCGAACGGCGGACGCGGAGATCGAGACCGTCGCGATGACTTGGCGGCAGAGGCTGTTGAGCGCCATCGCGCACCCGCAGATCGCGGTGCTGCTGTTCAGCCTGGGCAGCCTGGGACTGACCATCGAGCTCTGGAACCCCGGCGCCGCCGTGCCCGGCATCGTCGGCGCCGTCTGCCTGCTGCTCGCGTTCTTCGCGTTCCAGATCCTGCCCATCAACTACGTCGGTCTCCTGCTCATTCTGTTCGGGATGGTGCTGCTCGTGATCGAGATGTTCACGCCGACCTATGGCCTGCTGGCCGTCAGCGGCATCGTGAGCATGCTGTTCGGTGCGGTGATGCTGTTCGATTCCCCGGCCCCGGAGATGCAGCTCGGCTGGCCGTTCATCGTTTCCACGATGCTGGCGTTGGCGCTGGTCACTGGAGCGCTGGCCCGGTTGGGGATCAAGGCGCACCAGGTCCGCGCCGTCACCGGGGTGGACGGCATGGTCAACCGGGAAGGGCACGCGATCGACCCGATTCCGGCCGGCGGGCGGGGGAGGGTGTCGACGCGAGGTGAAATCTGGACGGCAGCCGCCGCGCCCGAGGCGGACATCGCCGGAGGCGACCCCGTGCAGGTGGTCGCGGTCCAGGGAATGGTGCTCACCGTACGGCGCGTGGGGCCGCCGTCAGAGGAAGGATCGGAGTCATGAACATCGGCCCGGAGTTCATCGTCCTGCTCGTCGTCCTGCTGTACCTGGCAAACTCCGTCAAGATCCTGAACGAGTACGAGCGGGCGGTGATATTCCGTCTCGGCAAGCTCTATCCCCGTCCGAAGGGGCCCGGCGTCATCCTGGTGTTCGCGCCGATCGACCGCATGGTCCGGGTCAGCCTGAGAACCATCGTCATGGACGTGCCCCCGCAGGACGTCATCACGAAGGACAACGTTTCGGTCAAGGTGAACGCCGTCGTCTACTTCCGCGTGATGGATCCGCAGCGGTCGGTGGTCGAGGTCGAGAACTTTCACTACGCGACGTCACAGCTCGCCCAGACGACGCTGCGCAGCGTGCTCGGTCAGGTGGAGCTGGACGGCCTGCTGTCGGAGCGCGAGCAGCTCAATCAGCAACTTCAGCAGATCCTGGATCTGCACACCGATCCCTGGGGCGTGAAGGTCTCGTCGGTCGAGGTCAAGCACGTCGACCTGCCGGTCGACATGCAGCGCGCGATGGCCGCGCAGGCGGAGGCCGAGCGCGAGAAGCGTGCTAAGATCATCCACGCCGACGGCGAGTTCATCGCTTCCGAGAAGCTGTCGCAGGCTGCCGAGGTCATCGGCAGGCAACCGTTGGCGGCTGTTCTTCGCTACCTGCAGACCTTGACGGAGATCGCCGGAGAGAAGAACTCCACCATCGTCTTTCCGCTGCCGATAGATCTGATGAGCGCATTGTCCGGCAAACGCGACGGGTGAGTGTGGCGCGAAGATCTTACGACGGGAACGGCTTCGGGGCGAAGCAAGTCTTCTTTCTGGCCATGACGAGCGCCGGCATGGCCGTGGTGGTGTTCCTGTTCGGGGTCATGGTGGGTCGCGGCGTGTCGGTCGTCGATATGATCACCGGCCACGGTTCTGCCAGCGCAAACGGAGAGGAACCGGTCGCTGCCGACGAGCGGCCCTCCCTGGTCAGCACCGGCCAGCGTGAGCCCTCGGTCGCGGCGACCCACGGCGCCGAGCTGTCGTACTACGAGCGGCTCGACGAGGATCGAGGGGTGGAGCTCGACGCCCGATTGCAGGCTCCGGAGCCGACGGCCGAAGCGGCGGATGCGCGCGGGGCCGGTGAGGCGCCGGCCGCATCGGCCGGCGCCGCCGCGCCGTTCAGCGGATACTCGATCCACCTCACGACGCTGCGTGAGGGCGCCGCCGCCCACCGCATGGCGCAGGGGCTCGTCGACAGGGGCTATCCCGCGTTCGTCGTCGCCCCGGTAGCGGGCGCGCCCGTGCAGGTGTTCCGGGTTCGCGTCGGGACCTACGCGGACCGGGAGGAGGCCGAGCGCGTCCTGCGGCGGCTCGAAGAGGAAGAGTCGTTCAAACCCTGGATCACGCGCCAGTAACCTGCGCCGTGCCCTCCCTGCCGCTTGCCGCCCTCTCGGGCGTGCTGCTGTTTCTGAGCTTTCCGAACCTGGGCCATCCGGCTGTCGCGTGGCTGGCCGTGGTGCCCCTGCTCGTCGCGGTGGCCCGGGCGAACCCGTGGCAGGGGTTGCGCCTCGGCGCGGTTACCGGCGTCGTGCACTTTGCGGGCACGCTCTACTGGATTCCCGCCGTCATGGTCGACTACGGCGGGTTGCCGGCCGCCGCCGCCTGGCCCGTGCACGCGCTGCTGGTAGCTTTCCTGGCGCTGTTTCCCGCGCTCTTCGCGGCAGGGGTGGCCGACCTGGCCGTCCGCTTCGGAACGCGGGGGCTGCTGTTCGCGCCCGCATTGTGGGTGACGACGGAGTTGGGGCGCATGCATCTCTTCACCGGGTTTCCCTGGGCGTTGCTCGGCTACAGCCAGGTGCCGTTTGCCGCCGTCGCCCAGACGGCGAGCATCGCCGGCGTGCTCGGCGTGTCGGCGTTGGTGGTTCTGGTGAACGCGACCATCGCGTACGCCGTCGTGGCGGCGCCGGGCACGAGACGCACGCCGGTCCTGGCGACCGCTGCCGTGGTCTTGGCCGCCGTGGCGTTCGGCGCCTGGCGCATCGCGGACGGGTCTCTGCTGCGGGCCGGGGATCCGTTGCGGGTGGCGGCGCTCCAGGGCAACGTCCGCCAGGACGAGAAGTGGAATCCGCTGCGCGGCGACGCCATTCTCGACACCTATCTCGACCAGACGCGGCGCGCGGCCGCCGCGGGGGCCGGGCTGGTGGTCTGGCCGGAGTCCGCGACGCCGTTCGCGCTCGATCGGGATCCGCGCGGCGAGGCGGTGCGCGCCGTGGCGCGTGAGACCGCGGCGCATCTCCTCGTCGGCACGACCGAGGTCGTGCGGGAGGGCGGCACGCGGTACTACAATGCCGCCTACCTGATCGAGCCGGAGGCGGGATCGACGTCCGGTGTGTATCGCAAGCAGCGCCTGGTGCCGTTCGGGGAGTATGTGCCGCTGCGGCAGGCGCTCTTCTTCGTGTCGCCGCTGGTGGAGTCGGTGGCCGGTTTTTCCGCCGGCACGGAGCCCCGGACGCTGCCGGTCGGCGGAAGCGCGGTGGGCACCGCCATCTGCTACGAGATCATCTATCCTGGTCTGGTGCGGGATTTCGTGCTCCGCGGCAGCCGCTTGCTGTCCACGGTCACGAACGACGCCTGGTACGGCCGCTCGGCCGCTCCGTACCAGCACTTTCAGCAGGCGACGATGCGGGCGATCGAGCAGGGGCGTTTCCTCGTGCGTGCCGCGAACACCGGCATCAGCGGCGTGATCGATCCCTATGGCCGGGTGCTGGCGCGGTCCGGGCTCTTCGAGCCCGCGGTGGTGGTCGAGGACGTGCGGCTGCTCGATGCGCTCACGGTCTACGGGCGATTCGGGGACGCGCCCGCCTATGCCGGCGCGGCAATCGCCGCCCTCGCCCTGTGGGGTGGGCGGCGGCGCCGGATTCGTGGTTGATGGGACGGAGGCAGACTCGTGGCGATAGCCCTGGACGAGAACGTTCGCCGGTATCAGGATCTGGTCAAGCGCGCGGCTGACTTGCGGAGCTATCTTTGACCCCGCCGCCGTCGAGTCCGAGATGGCGGAGCTGGAGCGGCAGGCCGCCGCGCCGGACTTCTGGAACGACCAGGCCGCCGCGCAGCGCGTGCTGCAGCGGCGCCGCCGGCTGCAGGAGGACTTCGACCTTGCCGAGTCGCTGCGCCGCAAGGCCGACGATCTCGCAGTGCTGTTCGAGTGGGCCGATCAGGGCGAGGACGTAGCCGGAGACCTCGCGGCGGGACTCGTCGACCTGCGCGAGGAGGTGGAGGGCGCCGAGATCCGCAAGATGCTCGGCGGCGAGCACGACCAGCGCAACGCCATCGTCTCGATCCACCCCGGCGCCGGCGGGACCGAGTCGCAGGACTGGGCGGAGATGCTGCTGCGGATGTATCTCCGCTGGGCGGAGCGCCGCGGCTTCTCGCGCGAGGTGATCGACGCGCAGCCCGGCGACGAGGCCGGCGTGAAGAGCGCCACCGTCACCGTCGACGGCGACTACGCCTACGGGTTGCTCCTCGCCGAGGCGGGCATCCACCGGCTGGTGCGCATCTCGCCGTTCGATCAGGCGTCTCGCCGGCATACGTCCTTTGCATCGGTGTTCGTCTGGCCGGAGCTGCCGGACGACGTCGAGATCGACATCGAGGAGAAGGACCTGCGCATCGACACCTACCGGTCGAGCGGAGCCGGCGGGCAGCACGTCAACGTGACCGATTCCGCGGTGCGGATCACCCACCTGCCGACCGGCATCGTCGTCTCCTGCCAGAACGAGCGCTCGCAGCACCGCAATCGGGACGCGGCGATGGCGGTGCTCCGGGCGCGGCTGTACGACCGCCGGATCAAGGAGCAGCAGGATCGGCTCGAGGAGATCGGGGGCGAGAAGAAGGACATCGCCTTCGGCAGCCAGATCCGCAGCTATGTCCTCCACCCGTATCGGATGGTCAAGGATCACCGCACCAGAGTCGAGGAAGGCAATGTCGATCGCATCCTCGACGGCGACCTCGACGCCTTCATCAAGGGCTACCTGATGCAGAAGGCGTCCGGAACGCGCGGGAAGTCCGGGGGAGGCCAAGGCTCCTAGCCCGACAATCGTCGCCTGCGGCTCCGATTGCCGCCCAACCGGGCCTGACTAGCACTCTACGCCGTTCTACGGCGCAGACTCCTAGCTAGCGCGGAAACGCCGTCCCGGGTTCCGTTCCGGCGATGAACGCTTCCTCGATGGGGCGGAACGTTCCCGGTCCGGCGGGCTCGCCGGTTTCCGGATTCACCGAGACGAAGACGATGTTCGTCGGCGGATCGAACTGGGGCTGTACGTCGCGGTCGCCGACGTAGGCCCTCATGAAGTCCATCCAGATGGGCAGCGCCACGCGGGCGCCTTCCTCCCGGTTGCCGATCGTCTTCTTCTGGTCGTGCCCCACCCAGACGCCGAGCGTGATGTCCGGATCGAATCCCACGAACCAGGCGTCGGTGAAATCGTCCACGGTTCCGGTCTTGCCGCCGACCGGCCAGTTCAGGCGCAGCGCCCGGCGGCCGGTCCCCCGCTGCACGACGCCGCGCATGAGGCTGGCCATGATGTAGGCGGTGTCGGGCCGCAGCGCGTCGCGCGACTGCGGGCGGTGCTCCTCCAACAGGTCCCCGTTGCGATCGAGCACCCGTTCGATCAGGAACGGCAGCATGCGTCTGCCCTGATTGGGAAACACCGAGTAGGCGCTGGTCACCTCCATCAGCGTCGCCTCGGCCGAGCCGAGGGCGACGGACAGATAGGGCGGGATAGGAGAGCTGAAGCCGACGCGGCGCGCGAAGTCTACGACCACCTCGGGCCCGACCTCGTTCATGAGCCAGACGGCCGGCACGTTGCGCGAGGTTTCGAGAGCGTAGCGAAGGGTGACCGGTCCCTTGAACTCGTAGTCGTAGTTGCTCGGACGGTACCGCGGCTGACCCGGACCCACCTCGAAGCTGACCGGCTCGTCCCGCAGGATGCTGGTCGTCGTGTGGCCCTGGTCGACGGCGGCGGCGTACAGGACGCCCTTGAACAGGGAGCCGAGCTGCCGGAACGCCTGCGTGGCGCGGTTGAACCGGCTGCGTTCGAAGTCGTATCCGCCCACCATGGCGAGCACGTGGCCGGTCCGGTTGTCGATCGCGACCAGCGCCCCTTCGACCTCGGGTTCCTGGTCGAGCGTGGCGGTTCCGCGTCCGCCACCCTGCGGCAGGCTCGTCAGCGTTACGTCGATCAGGTCGCCCGCCTCCACGAGCTCGTCCGGGGCAGACTTCCGCGTCCAGGCGAAGCCGTCCGCATCGATCTCCGCGGCGTGCGGCCCGACCCGCACCTGAATCGTGTCCGCGGTCGTTCCCGTAACCACCGCCGGCACCATGTCGCCCTCGGCGATGGGGAGTCGCCACCGAAAGTGCTCGAAGGCGTCCATCGACTCGACGGCGTCCTCGCCGCGCAGCACGTTGCGCCGCGCGCCGCGGAAGCCGTGGCGCTTGTCGACGACGCGCAGTCCGTCGGAGACCGCCTTGTTCGCCGCGCGCTGCAGATCGATGTCGAGCGTCGAGCGGACGACCAGGCCATCCTCGTAGAGCCGCTGCGCGCCGTAGCCGGCTTCGAGGTGCTGGCGAATCTCCTCGAGGAAATAGGGCGCGATGGTATTGGCCCGCCGGCTGCGCGGTGCGAGCACGATCGGCTTGGCGATCTCGGCTGCGGCGACTGCCTCGGTGATGTAGCCTTCGGCGGCCATTCGCCCGAGCGCGTAGTTGCGCCGCTCGGTGGCGCGCTCCATGTTGACGAGCGGACTCCAGCGCGCCGGCGACTGCAGGATGCCTGCGATCATGGCGGCCTCGCCGAGCTCGAGGTCCCCCGCGGACTTGCCGAAGTAGAGCTGCGACGCCGCCTCGACGCCGTGGGCGGCGTGCCGTGCGGTGCCGAGCCATATCTGGTTGGCGTAGAGCGCCAGTATCTCCCGCTTGGTGTAGCGCTTCTCGATGAGGAAGGTGTAGTAGACCTCCCAGGCCTTGCGCTCCCACGCCTTCCGAAGTCCGAGGCTCTCGCCCGCGACCTCGATGTTGCGTGCGAGCTGCATCGTCAGCGTGCTCGCGCCGGCGGCGGTGAGATCGCCGGCGGCCACGTTCTGAATCACGGTCCGGATGCCGGCCGGGATGCTGATGCCCTGGTGGTCGAAGAACGAGGCGTCCTCGGCCGCGATGATGGCGTTGCGCAGCACCTCGGGGATGTCGTCGTAGCCGATGATGTCCCTGCGCTCGGTGGCGAACTCCCCGATCAGCTCGCCGCCGCGCGCGTACACGCGGGTGATGGTGTCGGGCGCGTAGTCGTCGAGCGCCTCGATTTCGGGGAGGTCGGGCGAGTAGGCGAGCAGTACGCCGGTGACGATCCCGAAGAGGGCGGCGCCGGCGAAGAGGCTCAGGATGACGGCTTGACGCACGTAGCGGTTCGGTGCAGGAGCCACGCGGTTCTCCTCGTTGATGCCACGGGGGACGAATCGAATATAGCACGGGCGCGGGATGATCCGGACTCGCCCCGGCGAAACGGCGTATACTTGACAAGAGACAGCTAAGATTATATGTTTTTAGCATTGTATGGTTAGGGCCGCGCGCCAGTGGGGCGCGGTGATTTCGCACGGTGGCAGCCGCCGCCGCGCGCGAAGGAACAGCAACAGATGAGCAAGATAATCGGGATCGATCTGGGCACGACGAACTCCGTCGTGGCGGTCATCGAGGGTGGCGAGCCGACCGTCATCGCCAATCCGGAGGGAAGCCGGCTGACGCCGTCGGTCGTGGCGTTCGCGAAGTCCGACGAACGGCTCGTGGGTCAGGTCGCCAAGCGGCAGGCGGTGACCAACCCCGAGAACACGGTCTTCTCGATCAAGCGGTTCATGGGGCGCCGCTTCGACGAAGTGAACGAAGAGATGGCGATGGTGCCCTACGAGGTGGTGCGCGCGAAGAACGGCGACGCGCGGGTCAAGGCGGGCGGCAAGGAGCTGTCGCCGCCCGAGTTGTCGGCGATGGTGCTGCAGAAGCTGAAGCAGGCGGCCGAGGAGTACCTCGGGCAGTCCGTCACGAAGGCGGTCATCACCGTGCCCGCCTACTTCAACGACGCGCAGCGCCAGGCCACCAAGGACGCCGGGCAGATCGCCGGACTCGAGGTGCTGCGGATCGTCAACGAGCCGACGGCGGCCGCGCTCGCCTACGGGCTCGACAAGAAGACCGACGAGACCATCGCGGTGTACGACTTCGGCGGCGGCACCTTCGACATCTCGATTCTGGAGGTGGGCGAGGGTGTGGTCGAGGTCAAGGCCACCAACGGCGACACGCATCTCGGCGGCGACAACCTGGACCAGGAGGTCATCGACTGGATCGTCGGCGAGTTCAAGCGCGAGGAGGGCATCGACCTCAGCCGCGACCCGATGGCGCTCCAGCGCCTGAAGGAGGCGGCCGAGAAGGCCAAGATGGAGTTGTCGACGGTAGTGGAGACCGAGATCAACCTGCCGTTCATCACCGCCGACGCGTCCGGGCCGAAGCATCTGCAGAGGAAGCTGACGCGGGCGCGGTTCGAGCAGCTCGTCGAGCCGCTGCTGCAGCGGACGGTCGAGCCGGTCAAGCGCGCCCTGCGGGATGCCGGCCTCGACCCGTCGCAGATCGACGAGGTCGTGATGGTCGGCGGATCGACGCGGGTCCCGCGCGTGCAGGAGATCGTGAAGGAGCTGTTCGGCAAGGAGCCCCACCGCGGCGTGAACCCGGACGAGGTGGTGGCGATAGGCGCGTCCGTGCAGGCCGGAGTTCTCGCCGGCGAGGTCAAGGACCTGCTGCTGCTCGACGTGACGCCGTTGTCGCTCGGCATCGAGACCCTCGGGGGGGTCATGACGTCGCTGATTCAGCGCAACACGACCATTCCCACCAAGAAGAGCGAGACCTTCTCGACCGCGGCCGACAACCAGCCCAGCGTCGAGGTGCACGTCCTGCAGGGCGAACGCTCGATGGCGAAGGACAACCGGACGCTCGGCAAGTTCCATCTCGACGGTATTCCGCCCGCGCCGCGGGGCGTGCCGCAGATCGAGGTGACTTTCGACATCGACGCGAACGGCATCGTCAACGTGTCGGCCAAGGACCTCGGGACCGGCAAGCAGCAGCAGATCACCATCACGGCGTCGAGCGGCCTCGGCAAGGACGAGGTCGACAGGATGATGCGGGACGCCGAGTCGCACGCCGACGAGGACAAGGCCCGCAAGCAGGAGGTGGAGACCCGCAACCGTGCGGACCAGGCGGCCTATGCCGCCGAGCGGATGCTGAAGGACGCCGGGGACAAGCTGTCGGCGGAAGAGCGGAAGCCGGTCGAGGAGGCGGTGGCGGGGCTGAAGAAGGCCATCGAGGGCGGCGACGCAGCCGCGATCGACCAGGCGCTGGAGACGCTGAACGCGGCCCAGCAGGCGGCGGCCCAGACGCTGTACGCGAAGACCGCGCAGGCGGCGCCGGGCGCGGGCGGCGGATCCGGACCGGGCCCGGGGCCGGGGCCCGACGCGGGTCCCGAAGCCGGCGCCGGCCCGGGCGGGCCGCGGACCGGGAACGCGGGAGACGTCATCGATGCGGAGGTCGTCGAGGACGGGAAGCCGTAACTCGCCGGACGGTGGAGGTGGCGCCCGGTGGGCCAGGTGGACTTCTACGTGGTGCTCGGCGTTGAGCGCTCGGCGACGCGGGACCAGGTGAGCCGCGCCTACCGCCGCCTCGCCCGCCGCTATCACCCGGGAATCAATCCGGGCGACGGCGAGGCCGAGGCGTTCTTCAGAATCGTGACCGAGGCGTACGAGACCCTGCGCGACCCGGCCCGGCGCCGGGAGTACGACGCGCATGGCGCGCCCGAGGACGTTCCCCGGCCGGCCGCGATCGAGTTCCAGGGGTTCGACTTTTCGCCGAGCGGCAGCGGCGGCGGGAGCTCGGCGACGTTCGAGGAGTTGTTCTCCGACGTGTTCGCGGTCCAGGCGTCGCGCGGGGCGCCGGCCGGCGGTCAGTCCGAGCGCGGGGGGGATCTGTTCGGGGAGATCGCCCTCTCGTTCGAGGAAGCGGTGCGCGGTACCGAACGCCGGTTGACCGTCACCCGGCTCGACGTCTGCGGCGACTGTGGTGGAACCGGGCGGCGCCGCGCCGCCGAGACGCGCTGCGGCGATTGTCAGGGCACCGGCGCGACGCGCCGCCGCCGCGGGCACATGGTGTTCGCGATGCGCTGCGCCTTCTGCGAGGGAACGGGAAGCCTTCGCTTCCGCCCCTGCGCGGCCTGCCGCGAGAGCGGCATCGCGGCGCGCGACGAGGAGATCGCCATCCACGTGCCGGCAGGCGTGGACGACGGCTCACGGCTGCGGATAGAGGCCAAGGGCAACGCCGGGATCCGGGGTGGTGCGCCGGGCGACCTCTATATCGTGGTGAAGGTCGGCCCGCACCGGTTCCTGCGGCGCGAGGGACGGGACCTGCATGTCGATCTGCCGATCGCCATTCACGAGGCGGCACTCGGCGCGGCGGTGGACGTGCCGACCCTCGACGGCACCGCGCGTCTGCGGGTGCCGCCCGGTACGCGCTCCGGCCAGCGGTTTCGGCTGCGGGAGTACGGCGTGCCCTCGCCGCGCGGGGACGGGGGCCGGGGCGACCTCGTCGTGGCGGTGAAGGTCGTGCTGCCCGCCGTCGACGACGAGCGGTCGAAGGCGCTGCTGCGGGAGTTCGGCCGGATCCACGGGGCGGACGTCCGCAAGGACCTTTTCGAAGACTGAGGCACATGCCGGCCAAGCAGACGGGCGCGGGACCGTACATGATCAGCGTGGTGGCGCAACGCTACAAGATCCACCCGCAGACGCTGCGTCTCTACGAGCGCGAAGGGCTGCTCAAGCCGTCGCGCACCGACGGCAACACGCGCCTGTACGGCGAGGAGGACATCGAGCGGCTCGAGACCATCCTCTCGCTGACCCGCGACCTCGGCGTGAACCTCGCCGGCGTGGAGATCATCCTCAACATGCGGGAGAAGATGGCCCGCATGCAGCACGAGGTCAACGAGTTCATGCACTACGTCAAGCAGGAGCTCACCCGCGGTGTGGGCGACTGGGAGCAGCGTCTCGGAACCGCGCTCGTCAAGTCGCCGCCTACCGAGCTCGTCCGGCCCGCTCCGGCCGAGCCGACGGCGGCGCCGGACGCCGACTCCCCGGGGGGCCGCGCCCGCCGCCCGCCGCCCGCCTGAGCTCTCGCGAGGGCTGCTAAGCTTGTCCGGTGGCGGCGAGGCGACGTACACGGGCGGAGGCGGACTGTCCGGACTGCCGGGGCACCGGCTGGCGTACGCGCTCGGTCGCCGGGGCGCGCCGCGCGGAACGGTGCGATTGCTGGCGCGCCGGCGTCGCGCAGCAGATGCTGGCGCGAGCCCGGATTCCGGCGCGCTACTCGAAGTGCGACTTCTCGACGTTCGTCACCTACGAGAACGAGAAGCTGCAGCGCGCCTTCCGGAAGGCGCAGGCGTTCGCCGCCTCGTTTCCGGTCGTAGACAAGGGGCTCCTGTTCATCGGGCCTCCCGGCATCGGCAAGACCCACGTCGCCGTGTCGGTGCTGCGCGAGGTCGTGCTGAAGGGCATGCGGGGCGTCTACTACGACACCCGTTCGCTGTTGAGCACGATCCGCAGCACCTACAATCCGGTCACCCGCGCCTCGGAGGCGGAGGTCCTCCAGGAGGTCATGCAGGCCGAGCTGCTCGTGCTCGACGATCTGGGGGCGGAGCGGCTGACGGACTGGGTCGAGGAGACGATGCACCTCATCGTCAACACCCGCTACAACGAGAAGCGTCCGACGGTGTTCACCACGAACTACGAGGACGTCTCCGATGTCCAGAACCTCGACTCGCTGTTCGTCCGCGTGGGTTACCGCCTCCATTCACGGCTGCGCGAGATGTGCGAGTTCCTCGAGTACGACGGGCCCGACTACCGCGATTTCGAGCACCCGCCGACCGCGGAGTTCCTGTACCAGAAGTGGAAGATGGGGCCGAGCCGTCCCACCGGGCCGTCCGCCCAGCCGTCCGGGCGCCTGCCGCAGCGGACGTCGGGGCGGGCCCGCGCGCGGTTGCCCGAAGGGCAGCTCGATCTCGGTTGGGCGGGAGGCAGGGCCGGCACCTGAATCGGGCCGGCCGCGGCGCACCCGGAGTCGGGGAGGACGAAGTGGGCGTGCCGCGCAACGAGCGGCTCCGGCGCGACGGAGACGTGGAGGGTGGGGGCGCTCTCGGCCTCTACGTGCACGTGCCGTTCTGCGCGGCGATCTGCGCGTACTGCAACTTCAACCGGGGACTGCTGGACGAGGACCTCAAGCGGGCCTACGTGGCGGCGGTGACGCGCGAGATCGAACGCGGCGGCGACGGGCGGCGGGTCGATTCGATCTTCTTCGGCGGCGGGACGCCGTCGCTGCTCGACGTGGAGGAGGTGGCCCGTGTGCTCGACGCCTGCCGCCGGGCGTTCGACGTTGCTCCGGACGTGGAGGCCACGCTCGAGATGAATCCGGAGTCGTGCAGCGCCGACTACGTGTCCGGGCTGCTAGGTACGGGGATCAACCGCATCAGCCTGGGCGTGCAGTCGTTCCACGACGGCGAGCTCGCGCGCCTCGGCCGCGCCCATTCGGCGGAGCAGGCCCGCGCGGCGTTCGCGGCGACCCGCGAGGCCGGGTGCGGGAACGTGAGTCTCGACATGATGCTCTGGCTGCCGGCCCAGACTCGCGCCGCGTGCGCGGCGTCGGTCGAGGCGCTGGTGGCGCTGGCCCCGGAGCATGCGTCGCTGTATATGCTGGAGTTGTACCCGAACGCGCCGCTGCGGGAAGAGGCGGCGCGGCGCGGCTGGTCGCAGGCGCCCGACGAGGACGCGGCCGCGATGTATCTCGACGCCTTCGCGCGGACCGACCTCGCCGGGTACGAGCAGTACGAGATCTCCAACGTCGCGCGTCCGGGCCGGCGGTCGCGCCACAACCTCAAGTACTGGCGGGACGGCGAGTGGCTGGGTTTCGGGTGCGGCGCCCACTCGACCCGGGGCGGCGTACGGTGGAAGAATCTCTCGGAGACCGCGCGTTACGTGGATGCGGTCGAGCGGGGTGCGCCGGTTGCGGAGACACGCCGCCGCCTGTCGCTGGATGAGCGGCTCGGGGATGCGCTGTTCACCGGCCTCCGCCTCGCCGAGGGGATCGACGCCGCCGTCGTCGGGAGGCGTTACGGCGTCGACCTGGAAGCGAGATACGGGTCCGACGTCGGCCGCTTCGTCGACGCGGGCTGGATGATCGCGGCCGGCGGCCGGTGGCGCCTGACCCGCGCCGGGATGCTGATTTCGAACGAGGTGCTGAGTACTTTCGTCTAGGGCGGGCGGTACGGTAAAGTATCCGCTCTTTTCCGGGCACGGGGGATCCAAGGAGGACATGATCATGCGTTGGTTTCGCAAGGAGCGGTCGATGCGGCGGATCTTTCTGGGGGGCGCGTTCGCGGCGACGCTGGCCGCAGGCGTGATGCTGGGAACGTTGATCCCCTCGCAGCAGGTGGAGGCGCAGCCGCAGGTCGCGTTCACCGGAGACGCTGCGGTCATGCTGCACTTCGTCAAGCCGGGGTCCACGTCGGCCTACGAGAGCGTGATGGGGCGGCTCGGCGAGGCGCTGCAGCAGAGCCAGAACGAGCAGACCAACCGGCAGGCGCAGGCCGCCGGGTGGAAGGTCTACCGGGCCGGCCTGGACATCACCGGCCAGGGGAACGTCATGTACGCCTGGGTCATCGACCCGGTCATGGGCGGCGCCAACTACGCCGCGGCGACGATCATGAACGAGGTGTTCCCGGCCGAGATCGAGGACCTGTACAACAGCTACAACGGCTCCTTCACGGACGCCGCGCTGAAGCAGTTGCCGATCAATCTCACGCTGGTTCGGGACTTCTAGGAGCTTGCGCCGCGGAAACGCGGCGCAAGCGGAGCTCCAGGCGCAAGGTCAGGGTGACGGGACGGCCGAAGCGCCGATGCAAACCGTTCCGAACCTCGTAGAGTGCCTCTGCGCTCGGGCGCGGGGGGGGGGCGCCGGGGGGGCGGGCCCCGGCGGCGCGCCCGCCGGCGGGGCGGCGCGCCCGCCGCGGCCCCGCACCCACCCCGCCCCCCCCCGGGCG
>VXME01000174.1 GCA_009861545.1 Acidobacteriota bacterium
CGCGAGTACGACGCGCGGCTGCCGCGGCGCTCGTTCGACGAGCGGGTGGACGGCGCGGTGCGCGACGTGGGTGCGTTCCGGGCCGTGGCGCTGCGGGACCTGGTCGAGCGGCAGTTCGACGGGCATCCGTTCGCAGGTTGGCGGGGTCTGGCGCGAGCGGAGCGGCGCGGGTGGGTCGAGCGGCGGAAGGCGCGGGGACCGAAAGGCGGCGCGTTCACGGTCGTCGTCGCGACGCCGGCCGGGGCGGCGCGCGCCGAGGCGCTGTGGCGCGAGGCGGGCCGGCCGAACCAGCAGGCGTTCGCCGGGGCGGTGCGGCCGGCCGAGCTGGCGCACGACGTGGCGGTCTACCGCGCCGCGAACGCCGTGCAGACGCGCATCGAGACGGCCGGCGGGCGGGTGACCCGGGTCCGCATCGACGCGGAGCTGAAGGGCCTGCTCGCCGCCCGCGCGGAGCAGGCGCGGCGGACGGCGAGCCGCGAGGCGGCCGACGAGGCACGCCGCCGCGCCGCCGAGACGCTGGGGCTGCCGGTCGTCGACGGCAAGGTGCTCGTGCCGGACGCGCAGGTCGAGCACGTCGACGCGGCGGGCCGCACCGGACGCACCAACGTCGAGGTGGCCTCGGAGCACTACCGGGGGCGCGCCATCCGGGCGAAGGCGCGCGCGGGCTTCACGTTGTACGCGTCGTCGGCGCGCGCCGCCTCGGCGGTGCGGCGGGCGCTCGGCGGGGGCCGTGACGGCGGCCGGGGCGGCGGCGGGCTACGCCGCGAGCACGAGGTGATCGAGCTGTGAGGCCGTGGAAGGTGGGCGTGGGACTGACGGCGTCGGCCGGCGCGATAAGCGTCTGGGCGCTGTGGGTCGAGCTGACCTACCTGCACCCGTTCTGGCGCGTGGTCGCCACCGACTACGGCTGGTACGTGGCGGCGTACGGCGGGCTGGCCCTGGCGGCCTTCGGGACAAGCGTCTACCTCGCCGCCCGCGTCATCGGTCTCGGCGCGGTGGGCCGCAAGGTGGACGTGGTCGAGCGGGCGGTCCGGCGCGGCGCCGGACAGGATGCGGCGCTGGCCGAGGCGCTCGCCCGCGACGAGGCGGGGGACTACCTGTGACCGAGACGCTGGCGTGCGGACGCGCCCTGTGGGTAGCCGGCCTGTTGGCTGTCGGCGTCGGGAGCGTCCTCTTGACGGTGGCGCCCCGCGGGCGCGGGGGCTGTCACGGCGGACTGGCCGTCGTCCTGGCGCTGACGGTGTTCGCGGCGACGGTCTGGCAGGTCTCGGCGGTGTGCGGAACCGAGTGACGAGGAGGAGAACGATGCGGAGATACGGATGGTTGCGGTTCGGGCTGACGGCGGCGGTGCTCCTGGCGTACGGGGAGCTTCTGCTGGCGCAGGGGCGCTCGCCCTGGGTGCAGGCGGTCAACAACCTCCAGCAGGCGTTCACCGGCCCGATCGCGCGCGGACTGGCGCTGGTGGCGATCGTCGTCGGCGGGTTGATGTTCGCGTTTCAGGAAGGCGGCAGCAAGCAGGCGCTGGCCGGGATCATCTTCGGTCTCGGCATGGCGCTGGGCGCGGCCAACTTCATCACGTGGCTCTTCTGATGCGCGGCCAGAGGCAGTGGCGGGGCTACGCGATCCTGAGCCAGCCGCTGACGGTGCTCGGGGTCGAGCGGCGGTTCTTCCTGCTGGCCGCGACGCTGGGGGCGGCCGTGTGGAACGCCGTCAACAGCCTGATGGCGGGCGGACTGGTCTTCGGCGTGCTGTACGGCGCCGGCTGGCTGGCGTGGCGCCACGACCAGAACCTCGTCGGGGTCATCCGGGCGGCCGTCCGCTACCGCAGCCGGTACGACGCGGGGCTGCTCCTGGACCGGTCGCCGTACGTGGTCATCGAGCGGGGTGCGTCGTGAAGGACGACACCGGCGCGCTGGCGCATGAGCTGCCGTACTGGGGCTGGGTCGACGAGCGGACCTGCCTGACGCGGCACGGCGAGCTGGTGACGGTGGGACGGCTTGTGCCCGTCGTCACCGACGGCCGGCGGGCCGAGGACCTCGACGCCGTGGCGGGCCGCTGGCAGCGGATGCTCTCGGGTCTGCCGCCGCAGATGCGGGTGTCGTGGATCGTCGAGCGGAAGGCGGCGTCGTTCGATCCTCGGCCGCCGGGCTCGGACATCGCCGGGCTGGCCCAGCGCAAGCGGCAGGCGTTCCTCGCCGGGCGCGTGCAGGACATCGAGGCGCACGTTGCCTGGAGCTTCGACCCGGGTCTGCGGCGGACGGCAAGCGTCCGCGGGCGTGGCTGGTGGCGGGCGCATCTGGCCGAGTGGCTGCGGCGGCGGCGCGCGCCGCACGAGTCCGTCTACCTCGGGGCCGACATCGCTCGGGCGGCCAGAACGGGAGCGGCGACGATGGCCGCCGCGGCGGCCCGTGTCGCGGACGTGACCCCCATCGAGATCCTCGCGCGGGACGAGGCGGCGGCGGTCCTGTACCGGCTGGTCAACGGCGGCATCGGCGGTTGGACCGCGGGCATGCGTACTGACGCCGGGGTCAACTGGCGGCTCGCGGGCGAGGACGTGGCGGCCGAGCGGCACGCGCTGCACGTCGGGGGCTCACAGGTCGGCGTCTGGTCGTGCGTCGCGCCGCCGGCGACCGTCACGGCGAACGCGCTGGAGGAGCTGTACGCCCTGCGGGCGCCGATGACCGTCGTGCTGGAGTGGCGGCCGTGGTCGCGGGAGGCGGCGCGCCGGAAGATGCGCTCGGCGCAGCGGCACTACTTCTCGAAGCGCTACTCGATGGCCGCCCACATGCAGGAGAAGGAGGGGACGGCCGCCGCGCTCGAGGATGCCGCCGCGAGCATCGAGGCGCGGCGGGCCGGCGAGGCGCTCGTCGAGCTGGAGACCGAAGGCGTCGGCTACGGGGACGTGGCGCTGTCGGTTACGGTGCGCGGCTCGGCCGAGCAACTGGAGCAGTGGGGCGCCGACATCCAGCGGGTCTTCGGCGGGCTGGACGCGAAGGCGGCGCGCGAGTCCTACGGGCAGCTTGCCGTGTGGTTCGGGCGGCTGCCCGGCCAGCCGGCGTCGCGGCAGCCGCGCCGCGTCTTCGTCTCGGCCGGCGTGGCGGCCTGCATGGCGCCGCTCTTCGGCCCGCCGCGCGGGAGCCGCCGGTGCTCGCATCTCGATGCGCCGGCGCTGACCGTGTTCGAGACGCCGGCCGGCACGCCCTACCACTACGACCTGTTCGGGGGCCGGGACGTGGGCCATACGCTGATGCTCGGCGCCACGGGCTCGGGCAAGAGCTTCACGCTCAACTTCCTGCTCGTCCAGGCGCTCCAGTACAAACCGCGGGTCCTCATTCTCGACCTCGGCGGCAGCTACCTCGCCCTGACGCAGTTCCTCGGCGGCGGCTACCTCGGACTGTCTCCCGAGAAGGACGCGATCCCGCTCCGGCCGTTCAGCCTGGAGCCGACCGAGCGGACGGTCCAGTTCCTCTCGGCCTGGGTGCTGCGCCTGCTGCGGATCGGCGGCTGGGAGGAGTCGAGCGGCGACCTGTCGGAAGTCCGGGCGCGCATCGAGGACCTGTACGCGCTGGCCCCGGTGCGCCGGTCGCTCGGGAACCTCGTGCGGTCTCTGCCGGCGCCGATGTGGCCGGCGCTGTCGCGCTGGCACGGGTCGGGGGCCTGGGGAAAGTGGTTCGACAACCCGCCGGCCGAGGACGCCGACTTGACGCTCGCCGACTGGCAGGTGATCGACCTGGCCGGCGCGGTCGAGCACGAGGACTGGTGCGAGGCGGCGCTGCTCTACCTGCTCGAACGGCTGCGGACCGAGATCGAATCGCCGGCGGAGGCCACGCGGTTGAAGCTGATGGTGGTCGACGAGGCGTGGCGCTACCTGCGGGACCCGGTGGTGCTCGGCCGGTTGACGGAAGCGGCACGGACGTGGCGCAAGCGCAACGCGGCGCTGATCCTGGCGACGCAGTCGGTGACGGACATCACGGAGACGGCCGGCGCGGCGGCGCTGCTGGAGTCGATGCCGACGCGGCTGTTCCTCGCCAACCCGGACTTCCCCGCGGCCGGGCAGGCCACGTTCCAGCTCAACGACGACGAGCTGCGCACGGTCCGCGAGCTGGAGCCGAAGCGCGAGCTGTACCTGCGCCGGCCGACGACGGCCGCGATCCTGCGGCTGGCGGTCGACCCGGAGAGTTACTGGCTCTACACGTCCTCGGCGGGCGAGGCGCAGCGGCGCGCCGAAATGGTGGACCGCTACGGGGTGGAGGGCGCGATCGTGCGGCTGGCCGCGGGACTGGATCACCACCGGGCGGCGGTGCTCGGGTGAACCGAAGGGAGAAAATGATGACGCGAAGACTGGCGGCAATCGGGTGCTGTGCGGCGCTGGCGGCGATGCCGGCCGCCGCGCAGGGGATCCGGACCGTGCCGCACGGGACCGAGGAGGCCGCGATCCCGGTCACGGCAAGGGTGCGGCACACGACGACCATCGTGCTGCCGCGCGAGGAGACCATCGTTGACGTAGTGGCGGGCGACGCCGGCTACTGGGACGTGTCGGCGGCTGCGCACGTCGCCTACGTCAAGCCGCTCGAAGCGGGGGTCGCATCCAACGTGACGCTGGTCACCGAGAGCGGCCGGGTGTGGGCGCTGCTGGTCACTGAGTCCGGCGGCGACGAGCCGGACCTGGTGGTCTACGTCGAGGGCGAGAGACCGTCGCCGGCCGACGCGCCGCGCCATGCGCCGGCGTTCATGGCCGGTGAGGCGCTGGCCGCGCACGAGGCCGAGGAAGCGGCGGCGCGGACGGAGCTTCAGGCCATCGAACAGGCGACGGCTTCCCGAGTCGC